>NZ_RHJQ01000022.1:0-81962 GCF_004211995.1 Escherichia sp. E14S1 | reverse complement strand
AGTTTTTGTTGACCACTACAATGCGACCTACATTCACATGGCGCTTTTTACATCTGACGGTTTTTATTGAAGTTAATCAAACTACCCGCTTTGATAATCTCGCGCTCTTCAGCAGTCAGACTTTCCATATAGAGCGTAATCTCCGTTACCGGCGCATCTTTATGGATCACATAACCTTTAAACGTCATACCTGGATTATCCAGCGCAGCTTTAATGCCAGGGATGTAAATGTAATCACCTACGTTAAAATTCGGTGCTTCCGCCATTTGCAGCGGTAACATCCCCCAGTTGATGACGTTAGAACGGTAGCGTTTAGTCGCGTACTCCTCGGCAATATTCGCCAGACCGCCAATCACACGCTGGCAACTCGCCGCCTGCTCACGCGCAGAACCATCGCCTGGTTTGACCGCATAGACCATGCTGCCAATTTCAGTTTGCAGCGGATCAATATTTTCCTGACCAGCAATCTGCTTAATACGCGCAAAAACGTCTGCCAGTTCGCTGACATTCCCCGCCAGACGCTGATTTTCCAGCTCGGCAGTGGCTTTACTTCTGCCAACATAACCCGGATCACGGCGTGACAGGGTAAACTCCGCCAGACCAATTGGATTTGAACGATACGAAGAGGTTTCACCGGAAGGAATCAATTCGTCAGTGGTGGTCACTTCGTCGAGGATCTTCGAGCACACTTTGAGGACGATATTGTCAGTCAGCGCGCCTAATTCCGGCCAGTCTTTAATGTTCGGTCCGTAGATCAGCGGTTGCTGAGTCGCCCCTTTCACAAAACCCTGATAAACACGGTTTTTATACGGCGTTACATCGAAGGCGTACTCCGGCACGTTGTCCCAGCAATCGAGTTCGCTGGCAGAGGTTAAATAGCCACCGTTTGCCGCAGTCGCAGCGATAGAACGAGCGTCCATCAACGCTACCGCTGACATCTGCCCATTGGCTGGCTTAGAGCCTTCACGGTTCGGGAAGTTACGCGTGGTGTGGCGAATACTCAAACCGTTGTTGATTGGCGTATCGCCCGCGCCAAAGCATGGGCCGCAGAACGCAGTTCTGATGATTGCGCCTGCGCCAATCAAATCTGCTACCACACCTTTTTTGGCGAGATCCATAAACACCGGCTGTGATGACGGGTAAACCGCCAGCGAGAAGGTGTCATTGCCACAGGATTGACCGCGCAGCGCATTTGCTGCGGCGATAACGTTTTCATAGTTACCGCCAGAACAGCCAGCGATAATCCCCTGCTGTACTTTCAGGCGACCATTTTCCACTTTATCCAGCAGCGAGAGTTTGGCTTTACCGTGCGCCACGCGTTCGGACTCAATTTCAATCTCACGCAGAATGTCAGTCAGATTCTGGTTCAGCGTGTCGATTTCATACACGTTGCTCGGGTGGAACGGCAGCGCAATCATCGGTTTGATGGCACTTAAATCAACGCTGATGCAGCCATCGTAGTACGCCATTGGCTGAGGATTAAGCTGGCAGTAATCCTGGCCGCGACCGTGCAGCGCCAGCCAGTTATGGACTTCTTCATCGGTTTGCCAGACAGAACTTAAACAGGTCGTTTCAGTGGTCATAACGTCAACGCTGTTACGGAAATCGGTAGAGAGCGCAGCAACACCGGGACCTACGAATTCCATCACTTTGTTTTTGACATAGCCGTTTTTGAACACTGCGCCGATGATAGCCAGCGCCACATCCTGCGGCCCCACATACGGCGCAGGTTTTCCGGTCAGATGCACCGCAACCACGCCCGGATAGTCGATATCCCAGGTGTCATTAAGCAGTTGTTTTACCAGCTCGCCGCCGCCCTCACCGACTGCCATTGTCCCTAATGCACCGTAACGGGTGTGGCTGTCTGACCCGAGGATCATTTTGCCGCCGCCAGCCATCATTTCACGCATATATTGATGGATGACCGCAATATGCGGAGGCACAAAAATACCGCCATAACGCTGGGCCGCCGATAAACCAAAAATATGGTCATCACCGTTAATGGTGCCGCCCACAGCACAGAGTGAGTTATGGCAGTTGGTCAGCACATACGGCAGCGGGAAACGTTCCATACCGGACGCTTTAGCGGTCTGTACAATACCAACAAAGGTAATATCGTGAGAGGCTAATGAATCAAACTTAATTTTAAGTTTATCCATATTTCCGGACGTATTATGAGAAGAGAGTATTGACCAGGCAATAGTGCCTTTTTTTGCTTCTTCTTTTTTTATTTCGCCGGTGAAATGTTCTTCGGCAATTATTTCGTTATTACTGGCGAGAAACACGCCTTTTTCAGATAACTTGATCATCAAATGCTCCAGATATCTGCGCACCGTGAAGTGCGCAGAAAAATAATGAAGGGATATACTCTAAATAATTCGAGTTGCAGGAAGGCGACAAGCGTGTGAATCCCCAGGAGCTTACATAAGTAAGTGACTGGGGTGAGCGAACGCAGACGCAGCACATGCAACTTGAAGTATGACGAGTATATTTACAGCATGTTCCAGCCGATCAGCATATTCCACCACCATACGCCGAGGGTGATATGCACCAGGAAGGTTAATATCGTCAGTACCGCACCGACCAACCACCAGGATTTAATATCGTTGTAACCCACACCAAAGATGACCGGACCAGCCGCGCCACCATAGTGAGTAACCATGCCGTCATAGGAGTTGGAGAACAACAGTGCCAGCGCGGTTAACATTAACGGTGCGCCGGAGACGTTCGCCAGCATGGCAAATACCGGCAACATGGCAACGATATAGGCACTACCGGAAGCGAAGAAATAACGCACGATGATGCTAAGGAAAATAATAACGAAGAAAGCAACGTTACCGTGACCATCAAATGCCAGGTTATTTTTAAAGACTTCAGCTAACCATTCGAAGAATTTCACTTTCGATAATAATGAGCTTAAGCCGATAATACCGCCGTACCAGATTAAGGTATTCCAGCCGCCTTTATTTTTAACCACGTCTTCCCAGGTCACAATGCCCAGCAACAACATGGTCGCCATAACAACAATTGCCACTGAAGATTCATCAACACCCAGGCTCTTACTGAAAATCCAGCCCAGCAGTGCCAGCACAAAGACAACGAGCAGCATTTTTTCACGGATTTTCATCGGCCCCAGTTCAGCAAGGCCCGCTTTGGCGATGGTTTTGTTATCCACCTTTTTAATTTCTGGCGGATACATGGTGTAAATCACCAGCGGAGTAACCAGCAGCATAATGATGCCCGGCAATCCGGCGGCCAGCGCCCATCCACCCCAGCTAATTTGCAGGTGCAGAATGTCGTTGATCATTTTCAGCGCCAGAATGTTCCCCGCCATTGCGGTAAAGAACATATAGCTGGTGGTTTTGGTGACCATGTAAATGGACATCATCAAGTAATGTCCGACACGACGCGGGCTTTTTTCAGGTTCTGACCCCAAAGCCACCGCCACGCTGTTGATGATCGGTAACACAATGCCGCCCGCACGCGCGGTGTTAGACGGTGTTGCCGGAGCCAGTACCAGATCGAGGAATACCGTAACGTAACCCAGACCCAGGGTAGTGCTACCAATTTTACCAATCAGCAAATAGGCAATACGTTTGCCTAAGCCGGTGGTCACAAATGCGGCGCTTAAGGTAAACGCCGAGAACACCAGCCAGGTGGTACCTGAAGAGTAACCGCTTAATACGGCGGTGGTTTTAAACGCACCGTCGGATAAGTTACCGACCACCACCATCGAGGCAGCAACGGCAATTAACAGTACGACAGGTTCCGGGAAAGGCTTGATAACCAGCCCCACAATCGCCGCCAGGTAAATACCAAAAAGTACCCATGCCAGTTCGCTTAATCCTGCCGGGGCTGGCATAACGCCAATAATACATGGGATCGCTAATATCAGAATTAGCTTCCATAACGATTTCTTATTCATTTAAAATCCTGTTCTTTCTGTATGACTCATACAGAAGTCCTTTATTGATTGTCCTTATCACGACAACGAAATTTTTCAGGGAAGATAAACTTCACCGGAAAATATTTTTCTGGTCGTCCGAATAACAGATGCACGTAACGTTGTGGCATCCTGACCGTCATTACTTAAATGAACGTCAAGCGCACCACTGGGGTGTTCAATATTGATATTGCCGTACCCCACAGAAGGGACGATTTGTCGGGTGACGGTGCCTTCCAATGCACAGCTACTGGAAATGGCAATAGCGCCAGTTATCGCCAGTGCGCGATGGCAAGAATGCGGCATAAAATAACGCACATTAATTGCCCCGCCTTTCTGCGCTGGAGAAATAAGCACAGGTTTAGGGATAACCATATTACTAACATCGCCTAAGCCCATTGCTTTACCCGCTTGCAGACGGATAGATTCAATGCGGGCTAATAATGCTTTGTCGGCATCCAGTTCTGCCGGTAATTCATAGCCTGTTTTGCCCAGATATTCTGCAGGAATAATGACGACTGGCATCGCCATATCAATACAGGTCACTGGAACATCGTCAAAATAATCAATCTGTTTATCAGTCGGGAAGACTTTTCCGGTTTTTGTTCCTGCTGCATTCAGGAAAGTGAGAGCGACCGGTGCGGCTGTCCCTGGCACACCATCAATTCTGGCGCTACCCTCGTACTTGACAACACCATTTGGCGTTTGCACATCAGCTTCGATGAACGTACCAGTATTGACGTTGCGGATACGCACACGGGTGATCGGTGATGTCGCTGCAATCAAACCATTTTCAATGGCGAATGCCCCAACCCCAGACAGCATATTGCCGCAGTTTGGTGTCGTATCAACACGCTGCTCATGGACGATAACCTGAGCAAACAGATAATCGACATCAGCACGCGGATCGTCGGAACGGCTAATAATGGCGACTTTACTGGTCAGCGGATTACCGCCGCCGATACCGTCTATTTCCAGATCGTTACCGGAACCCATAATTGCCATCAATATTTTATCGCGCTGCGTTTGATCTTCGGGTAAATGTTCCGCTAACAGGAACGCGCCCCTCGAGGTTCCACCTCGCATCATCACGCAGGGTATTTTTTTCATAATAATGCCCTCAATTTAAAAACATAACTTATTGCGATATGGTTACATTAAGGGCAAAGCATCTCTAATGACTTTAGCTCCACGATTAATAACATTTTTTCATTAATTTAAGTGATTAAATTGCAGTTAAACTGTTTAACTGTAAATCACTAAAATGCACCGCTTCCATTTTTCGGAGTAATAATGAAGCATGAATTATCAGGTATGAAGGCATTTGTCATACTGGCAGAGTCCAGTTCATTTAACAATGCCGCTAAATTACTCAATATTACGCAACCTGCATTAACGCGCAGAATAAAAAAGATGGAAGAAGATTTACATATTCAACTTTTTGAGCGTACAACTCGCAAGGTTACGTTAACAAAAGCAGGAAAAAGGTTGCTCCCGGAGGCGCGGGATTTAATAAAGAAATTCGATGAAACGCTTTTTAGTATTCGTGATATGAATGCTTATCATCGTGGTATGGTGACGTTAGCGTGTATTCCGACCGCCGTATTTTATTTTTTACCGCTGGCAATCGGTAAATTTAATGAGCTGTATCCCAATATTAAAGTGCGGATTCTGGAACAAGGTACGAATAATTGCATGGAATCGGTGCTGTGCAATGAATCTGACTTTGGCATAAACATGAACAATGTCACAAATTCATCCATTGACTTTACCCCACTGGTCAATGAGCCGTTCGTGCTGGCCTGTCGGCGTGACCATCCATTGGCCAAAAAGCAGCTGGTGGAATGGCAGGAGTTAGTAGGTTACAAAATGATTGGCGTGCGTTCCTCCAGCGGCAACCGACTACTGATTGAGCAAAAATTGTCCGATAAGCCCTGGAAACTGGACTGGTTTTATGAAGTGCGTCATCTTTCGACGTCATTAGGATTGGTGGAAGCGGGACTGGGGATTTCGGCGCTTCCTGGCCTGGCAATGCCTCATGCGCCCTATTCTTCGATTATTGGTATCCCATTGGTGGAACCCGTTATACGTCGGACATTGGGAATAATTCGCCGTAAAGATGCCGTACTTTCTCCAGCAGCAGAACGCTTTTTTGCCTTGCTGATTAATTTATGGACTGACGATAAAGACAATTTGTGGACCAATATCGTCGAACGCCAGAGACACTCGTTACAGGAGATGGGCTAATACTCCCGGCGCAGGAGATTCAGCGCCGGGTAAATCAGCGGTTAGTGTGCGTTCACCACAACCCACATTGGCCCCTGCCCTACCGCATAGCGGCCTTTTTCATGCAGCAGCCCCTGCTCGCCGACAATTTCGTATACCGAGATATGGTGCGATTTTTGCCCGGCGGCAATCAGATACTTGCCGCTGTGATCAACATTAAAGCCGCGCGGCTGAGTTTCCGTTGGCTGGAAGCCTTCTTTACTCAACACGCTGCCATCTTCCGAAACGCTGAAAACGGTAATCAGACTGGCGGTACGGTCGCAGGCGTATAAATGACGACCATCTGGGGTGATATGAATATCTGCCGCCCAACGGGTGTCGGAGAAGTTTTCCGGCATCATATCCAGCGTCTGGACACATTCGATATTGCCGTGCGGATCTTTCAGTTCCCAGACATCCACTGAGCTGTTTAACTCATTGACGCAATATGCATATTGTTCGTTTGGATGGAACACCATATGACGCGGACCGGCCCCTTCAACGGTAGTCACTTCTGCGGGGTCCTGCGCCACCAGATGACCGTCATCGCTGACCGTAAACAGGCAAATACGATCCTGCTTTAATGCCGGAACCCACAGGGTGCGGTTATCTGGTGAAATATTGGCGGAATGACAGCCGTCCAGTCCCTCAACCACATCGACAACGCCCACAGGCAGGCCATCTTCCAGTCGCGTTACGCTCACGTTACCCGCATTATAAGAGCCGACAAAGACAAACTGCCCATGGTGATCGGTGGAAATATGCGTCGGGCTACCCGGCAGCGCAGACTCTGCGGCAAATGTCAGTGCGCCATCATCTGGTGCAATTCGATACGCCAGAACGCGAAATTCGGGACGAACGCCAACGTAGAGGTAACGTTTATCCGGGCTGACCACCATCGGCTGCACCTGCCCCGGCACATCGACAACCTGTGTCAGCGTCAGCACGCCTTCATGATTCAGGTTCCAGACGTGAATTTGCTGGCTCTCAGGGCTGGCGATATAAACTGTTTGCTTCATGAATGCTCCTTTGCATTTAGCAACTGACTTTAACAGCTAAAATTAGTCGCTTTTGGCGGTGAATGCTGAATTAAAACGCAGAATTTTGTCCGATAGTGGTATCGGTGTACCATTCGCGCAGACGAAAATTCTTAACCTTAATCTGGAAAACGCCATGACCACACGCGTGATTGCTCTCGACTTAGACGGCACCTTATTGACCCCGAAAAAGACTCTGCTTCCCTCATCGATTGAAGCGCTTGCCCGCGCTCGCGAAGCAGGTTACCAATTGATTATCGTCACGGGTCGCCATCACGTCGCTATTCATCCTTTTTATCAGGCGCTGGCGCTGGATACACCTGCTATTTGCTGTAATGGCACCTATTTGTATGATTATCATGCAAAAACTGTGCTTGAAGCCGATCCAATGCCCGTTAACAAAGCCCTGCAACTCATCGAGATGCTGAATGAACACCACATTCACGGTCTGATGTATGTGGATGACGCAATGGTCTATGAGCATCCGACCGGACATGTCATTCGCACGTCTAACTGGGCGCAGACTTTGCCGCCGGAACAACGCCCGACTTTCACACAAGTCGCTTCTCTGGCTGAAACGGCGCAACAAGTTAACGCCGTGTGGAAGTTCGCTCTGACGCACGATGACCTGCCGCAGTTACAGCATTTTGGTAAGCATGTTGAACATGAGTTGGGTCTGGAGTGTGAATGGTCCTGGCACGATCAGGTTGATATTGCACGCGGCGGCAACAGTAAAGGCAAACGCCTGACGAAATGGGTTGAGGCGCAAGGCTGGTCGATGGAAAACGTAGTCGCATTCGGCGATAACTTCAATGATATCAGTATGCTGGAGGCTGCCGGAACGGGTGTAGCGATGGGCAATGCCGATGACGCGGTAAAAGCACGCGCCAATATCGTGATTGGTGACAATACCACCGACAGCATCGCCCAGTTTATTTATAGCCACCTGATTTAATCAGGCGGTTATCGACACACTTTTAATTTGCGCGTATAGCCACAGGCCAGGTTTGATCGCCAGTTCATCCCTGGCCCACGGGCTTATTCGCGCCCACAGCGTTTTACCGCCGACTTCCAGTTCCACTTCCACCTGGCCGTTATCGTCATAGCTATTGACGACTTTTGCGCGCAGCACATTGCGGATGCTGGTTTGTTGCGGCGGTTGTAAAACCAGAGAAACATCGGAAGCCTGGATGCGGATGCGTAGCGCGGCTTGCAGCGGTTCATCCAGCTTATTAACCCATAAATGCTGATCGCCCAGCGCCAGCGCGGTCATTGCGTAACGCGGATGATGTTCCAGTACCGTTACTTTCAGAATGCTGCTTTGTTGCTCTTTCGGCAGCCACGGATTCATCACGCTACTGCCCCACACTTCTTCCAGCGCCCCGAAAGCTTTCACCTGGCCGTTTTCCAGTACCATCACTTTGTCCGCCAGATGGAGGATTTCATCCAGCGAATGACTGACATACAGCATCGGAATGTTGATTTCCCGCGTCAGCCGTTGCAGATAAGGCAATAGCTCGCGTTTGCGCGGAAGATCCAGCGATGCCAGTGGTTCATCCAGCAATAATAATTCCGGAGCCGTCAGCAATGCCCGACCAATTGCCACACGCTGTTTTTCGCCTCCGGACAGGCTGCCCGGTAAACGGTCAAGCAACGGTTCAATGCCTAAAAGCGCCACCAGCTTATCGAACTGATCGACCATACTTTTCGACATGCCGTAGCGCAGATTGCCACGCACTTTGTAATGCGGGAACAGCCGTGCATCCTGAAACACATAGCCAACGCGACGCTTTTCCGGCGTCAGGCAGATACCTTTTTCGGCATCATTTAGTACCCGACCATTGAGGACAATCCGCCCTTTTTGCGGGCGCGTCAGTCCACTAATGGCGTTAATCAGCGAAGTTTTTCCGGCACCGGAGACGCCAAAGATAGCAGTGATGCCATTGGCGGGCAGCGTTTCATTAATGGTCAGGCAATGGTTGCCCAAGGTCTGGGAAAAATTCAGTTCCAGCATGATTATCGCCCCGCCCGTTCACGGCTGATTCTGGCCAGCCATTCTGAAATCAACAGGGAGATCATCGCCAGCGCAATAGAAATAATGCAGAGTCTCGCCGCGCCGCTTTCACCGCCTGGGGTCTGGATCAGGGTATACATGGCAGAAGGAATGGTTCGCGTTTCACCTGGAATGTTAGAAACAAAGGTGATGGTTGCACCAAATTCACCGAGCGAACGAGCAAATGCCAGTACTGTACCGACGATAATTCCCGGCAACGTCAGCGGTAACGTGATAGTAAAGAAAACACGCCAGCGCCCAGCCCCCAGCGTTCTTGCGGCCTGTTCCAGTTTGACATCAACCCCTTCCAGCGCCAGACGAATCGCCCGCACCATCAACGGAAAAGACATGACTGCGGCAGCGAGAACCGCGCCGCGCCAGCTAAACGCGAAGGTAATGTCAAACCAGTCATACAGGCGTTCGCCGATAAATCCGCGCCGTCCCATAGAAACTAACAGCAAGTAACCGACAACCACGGGCGGTAACACCAGCGGTAGATGCAGTACGCTGTCGAGCAGAGCTTTGCCCGGAAACGTGCAACGCACCAGTAACCAGGCAAAAAAGATCCCAAACGGCAGGCTAAACAGCACAGCCAGGGAAGAAACTTTCAGGCTTAATAAAACCGCCTGCCATTCTGGATCGGTCAGTATCATTACTTAGTTGTAAATCCGTAACGTTTAAAGATTTCCGCAGCCTGCGGTCCCTTCAGATAATCGTAAAATGCTTTCACTGTCGCGTTGTTATGCCCTTCCACGACGGCAACCGGATATTCCACTTTTTTATGCGAATCTTCCGGGAAAGTGGCGACCACTTTTACCCCTTTGCTGGCAACTGCGTCAGAACCGTAGACAATACCCAGCGGCGCTTCATTACGTTCGACCAGCGCCAGCGCCCCACGAACATCTTCTGCAGGAGCCAGTTTCGGGGAGAGCGTATCCCATGCGCCCAGTTTTTGCAGAGCTTCTTTCGCATAAATGCCAGCCGGAACATGTTCCGGATCGCCAACCGCCAGGCGGCCGCCATTCAGCAGAGAGGTCCAGTTAGTTTTGCTGTCGATGGTGAACTCTTTCTGCTCGCTGGTTTTCGGTGCTACAACGACCAGGCTATTGCCGAGCAAGGTTTGACGCGTGGCGGTATCAATTCCTTTTTTATCAATTGCATAATCCATCCATTTCTGATCGGCAGAAATAAACAGATCCGCAGGCGCACCTGCTTCAATCTGACGAGCCAGAGTAGAAGAGGAGGCGAAAGAAGAAACGACGTCTACGCCTTTCTCTTTTTTATACTGCGTAGCGATATCCTGCATCGCGTTGGTCAGTGATGCTGCGGCAAAAACCGTGATTTTCCCTTCATCCGCCAACGCATTGCCAGCAACAGTGAAAGAGAGCGCCGCCCCGGCAAACAGGTTTAACCATTTACGAGCCATTTGTAACCCCTTTATTTAACGTTATGTAGGCGTCAATATAACGGCAAGTTCAGAATTTTCCCAGCAGTTATTGTTAACCTTTGAGAGGTAGATAGAAAAAATATCGGCAGGAAAAGCAGGAAGTTGAGAAAAAGAAAATGCCCGACTCAGCGGGCATTCATGGAATCAATGATTTTGTCCGGGCTGGTCTTTTTTACCAACACCAGAAAAGATGTTGAATACTTCACCAAGACCGTAAATCAGACCCAGGATGATGGCCATCACGACAGGTACCATGATTACGGCGAATACCAGACTTTTTAATAACTCTAACATGGTCAACTCCAGATGTAGTCCTGTGACTATTCTAACCGTTAAGCACAGAAAAGCACTCCCCTTTTGTGCGGTCAGCTTTGCGTGGCGCTCATTTTCCGTCACAATAAGACTTTTGCCAGGACATTGTTATGCAGGCCGAAATCCTTCTCACTCTTAAGCTGCAACAAAAGCTCTTTGCCGACCCACGCCGCATTTCGCTACTAAAACACATCGCGCTTTCCGGTTCCATCAGCCAGGGGGCGAAAGATGCCGGTATCAGCTATAAAAGCGCCTGGGATGCCATTAACGAAATGAATCAGTTAAGTGAGCATACGCTGGTTGAACGAGCTACGGGCGGAAAAGGCGGTGGCGGTGCTGTGCTGACCCGCTATGGTCAACGACTGATTCAGCTTTACGATCTTCTCGCCCAGATCCAGCAAAAAGCCTTTGATGTGTTAAGTGACGATGACGCCCTGCCGCTGAACAGTCTGCTGGCCGCGATCTCACGTTTTTCACTGCAAACCAGCGCCCGTAACCAGTGGTTCGGTACCATCACCGCCCGCGATCATGATGACGTTCAACAGCATGTTGATGTCTTACTGGCCGACGGCAAAACACGCTTAAAAGTCGCGATTACCGCGCAAAGTGGCGCGCGTCTGGGGCTGGATGAAGGCAAAGAAGTGTTGATTCTGCTGAAAGCGCCGTGGGTGAACATTACCCAAGATGACACCGTAGCCCAGAGTGCCGACAACCAATTGCCGGGCATTATTCGCCATATAGAGCGCGGCGCAGAACAGTGCGAAGTATTAATGGCGCTACCCGACGGGCAAACCTTGTGCGCCACGGTGCCGGTAAATGAAGCGACTTCTCTTCAGCAAGGACAGAATGTCACGGCCTACTTTAATGCCGACAGCGTGATTATCGCCACGCTGTGCTAAGCGTGTTGACAATTTGTTATGAAACACGTATCCCTGTCAGTAATCGCTGCACAAAATGGGATATAAAATGTCATCGTTGCAAATTTTGCAAGGCACGTTTCGTCTTAGCGACACAAAAACGCTGCAATTGCCTCAGCTAACGTTAAACGCGGGCGATAGTTGGGCGTTTGTCGGTTCTAATGGCAGCGGGAAGTCGGCGCTGGCCCGCGCGCTGGCCGGTGAACTTCCGCTTTTGAAAGGTGAACGGCAAAGCCAGTTTTCCCACATCACTCGTCTCTCCTTCGAGCAATTGCAAAAGCTCGTCAGTGACGAATGGCAGCGGAATAACACCGATATGCTCGGCCCTGGCGAAGATGACACCGGACGCACCACGGCTGAGATCATTCAGGATGAAGTTAAGGATGCACCGCGTTGTGCGCAACTGGCGCAGCAGTTCGGCATTACCGCCCTGCTCGACCGACGTTTTAAATATCTTTCCACTGGCGAGACGCGTAAAACCCTGCTCTGTCAGGCGCTGATGTCGAAGCCTGACTTATTGATTCTTGATGAACCGTTCGATGGTCTTGACGTTGCCTCACGTCAGCAGCTGGCAGAATTACTCGCCTCGTTACATCAGTCCGGTATTACTCTGGTACTGGTGCTCAATCGCTTCGATGAGATCCCGGAATTTGTCCAGTTTGCTGGTGTGCTGGCGGATTGCACGTTAGCGGAAACTGGCGCTAAAGAGGAACTGCTCCAGCAAGCACTCGTCGCGCAACTGGCGCATAGCGAACAGCTTGAAGGTGTGCAACTGCCGGAGCCGGATGAACCTTCAGCACGTCACGCCTTACCCGCCAACGAACCGCGCATTGTGCTGAACAACGGCGTGGTTTCTTATAACGATCGCCCCATTCTTAATAACCTTAGCTGGCAGGTGAATCCTGGCGAACACTGGCAAATTATCGGGCCAAATGGCGCGGGAAAATCGACATTATTAAGCCTGATTACTGGCGATCATCCGCAAGGTTACAGCAACGATTTGACGCTTTTCGGCCGACGTCGCGGCAGCGGCGAAACCATCTGGGATATTAAAAAGCATATCGGTTACGTCAGCAGTAGTTTGCATCTGGATTACCGGGTCAGCACTACCGTGCGTAATGTGATCCTTTCTGGCTATTTTGATTCGATTGGCATTTATCAGGCCGTTTCGGATCGCCAGCAAAAGCTGGTGCAGCAGTGGCTGGATATTCTCGGCATTGATAAACGCACGGCTGACGCCCCTTTCCATAGTCTTTCCTGGGGGCAACAACGCCTGGCGCTGATCGTCCGCGCACTGGTGAAACATCCGACTTTGCTTATTCTCGATGAACCACTACAGGGGCTGGATCCGCTCAATCGCCAGCTTATCCGCCGTTTTGTTGACGTGCTAATTAGCGAAGGTGAAACGCAATTATTGTTTGTTTCGCACCATGCGGAAGATGCGCCTGCCTGTATTACCCATCGTCTGGAGTTCGTGCCAGACGGTGACCTCTATCGTTATGCGCTGACAAAAATAAATTGAGTCGGTAATGCTGACTGTGCCGGATGCGGCGTAAACGCTTTATCCGGCCCACGGTTCGACGCATCAGGCATAAAACCGCATCTTTTTTTCAGATAAAAAGCGCAATCATTCATAAACCCTCTGTTTTATAATCACTTAATCGCGCATAAAAAACGGCTAAATTCTTGTGTAAACGATTCCACTAATTTATTCCATGTCACACTTTTCGCATCTTTGTTATGCTATGGTTATTTCATACCATAAGCCTAATGGAGCGAATTATGAGAGTTTTGGTTACCGGTGGTAGCGGTTACATTGGAAGTCATACCTGTGTGCAATTACTGCAAAACGGTCATGATGTCATCATTCTTGATAACCTCTGTAACAGTAAGCGCAGCGTACTGCCTGTTATCGAGCGTTTAGGCGGCAAACATCCAACGTTTGTTGAAGGCGATATCCGTAACGAAGCGTTGATGACCGAGATCCTGCACGATCACGCTATCGACACCGTGATCCACTTCGCCGGGCTGAAAGCCGTTGGCGAATCGGTACAAAAACCGCTGGAATATTACGACAACAACGTCAACGGCACTCTGCGCCTGATTAGCGCCATGCGCGCCGCTAACGTCAAAAACTTTATCTTCAGCTCCTCCGCCACCGTCTATGGCGATCAGCCCAAAATTCCATACGTTGAAAGCTTCCCGACCGGCACACCGCAAAGCCCTTACGGCAAAAGCAAACTGATGGTGGAACAGATCCTCACCGACCTGCAAAAAGCCCAGCCGGACTGGAGCATTGCCCTGCTGCGCTACTTCAACCCGGTTGGCGCGCATCCGTCGGGCGATATGGGCGAAGATCCGCAAGGCATTCCGAATAACCTGATGCCGTACATTGCCCAGGTTGCTGTAGGCCGTCGCGACTCGCTGGCTATTTTTGGTAACGATTATCCGACCGAAGACGGTACTGGCGTACGCGATTACATCCACGTAATGGATCTGGCGGACGGTCACGTCGTGGCGATGGAAAAACTGGCGAACAAGCCTGGCGTACACATCTACAACCTCGGCGCAGGCGTAGGCAGCAGCGTGCTGGACGTGGTTAATGTCTTCAGCAAAGCCTGCGGCAAACCGGTTAACTATCATTTTGCACCGCGTCGCGAGGGCGACCTTCCAGCCTACTGGGCGGACGCCAGCAAAGCCGACCGTGAACTGAACTGGCGCGTAACGCGCACACTCGATGAAATGGCGCAGGACACCTGGCACTGGCAGTCACGCCATCCACAGGGATATCCCGATTAAGGAACGACCATGACGCAATTTAATCCCGTTGATCATCCACATCGCCGCTACAACCCGCTCACCGGGCAATGGATTCTGGTTTCACCGCACCGCGCTAAGCGCCCCTGGCAGGGGGCGCAGGAAACGCCAGCCAAACAGGTGTTACCTGCGCACGATCCAGATTGCTTTCTCTGCGCAGGTAATGTGCGGGTGACAGGCGATAAAAACCCCGATTACACCGGGACTTACGTTTTTACCAATGACTTTGCGGCCTTGATGTCTGACACGCCAGACGCGCCAGAAAGCAACGATCCGTTGATGCGTTGCCAGAGCGCGCGCGGTACCAGCCGGGTGATCTGCTTTTCACCTGATCACAGTAAAACACTGCCAGAACTCAGCGTTGCGGCATTGACGGAAATCGTCAAAACCTGGCAGGAGCAAACCGCAGAGCTGGGAAAAACCTATCCGTGGGTGCAGGTATTTGAAAACAAAGGTGCAGCGATGGGGTGCTCTAACCCGCATCCGCACGGACAGATTTGGGCAAATAGCTTCCTGCCTAACGAAGCTGAGCGCGAAGACCGCCTGCAAAAAGAATATTTTGCCGAGCAGAAATCGCCAATGCTGGTGGATTATGTCCAGCGCGAGCTGGCAGACGGTAGCCGTACCGTTGTCGAAACCGAACACTGGTTAGCCGTAGTGCCTTACTGGGCTGCCTGGCCGTTCGAAACGCTACTGCTGCCCAAAGCCCATGTTTTGCGGATCACCGATTTGACCGACGCCCAGCGCAGCGATCTTGCGCTGGCGTTGAAAAAGCTGACCAGTCGTTATGACAACCTCTTCCAGTGCTCCTTCCCCTACTCTATGGGCTGGCACGGTGCGCCGTTTAATGGCGAAGAGAATCAACACTGGCAGCTGCACGCGCACTTTTATCCGCCTCTGCTGCGCTCCGCCACCGTACGTAAATTTATGGTCGGTTATGAAATGCTGGCAGAAACCCAGCGTGATCTGACGGCAGAACAGGCAGCAGAGCGTTTGCGCGCAGTCAGCGATATCCATTTTCGCGAATCCGGAGTGTAAGAAATGAGTCTGAAAGAAAAAACACAATCTCTGTTTGCCAACGCATTTGGCTACCCTGCCACTCACACCATTCAGGCGCCTGGCCGCGTGAATTTGATTGGTGAACACACCGACTACAACGACGGTTTCGTTCTGCCCTGCGCGATTGATTATCAAACCGTCATTAGCTGTGCGCCACGCGATGACCGTAAAGTTCGCGTAATGGCAGCCGATTATGAAAATCAGACTGACGAGTTTTCCCTCGATGCGCCCATTGTCGCGCATGAAAACTATCAATGGGCGAACTACGTTCGTGGCGTGGTGAAACATCTGCAACTGCGTAACAACAACTTCGGCGGCGTGGACATGGTGATCAGCGGCAACGTGCCGCAGGGTGCCGGGTTAAGTTCTTCCGCCTCACTGGAAGTCGCGGTCGGAACCGTATTGCAGCAGCTTTATCATCTGCCGCTGGACGGCGCACAAATCGCGCTTAACGGTCAGGAAGCAGAAAACCAGTTTGTTGGCTGTAACTGCGGGATCATGGATCAACTCATTTCCGCACTCGGCAAAAAAGATCATGCCTTGCTGATCGACTGCCGCTCGCTGGGGACCAAAGCGGTTTCCATGCCGAAAGGCGTAGCTGTGGTCATCATCAACAGTAACTTCAAACGTACCCTGGTTGGCAGCGAATACAACACCCGTCGTGAACAGTGCGAAACCGGTGCGCGTTTCTTCCAGCAGCCAGCCCTGCGCGATGTCACCATTGAAGAGTTCAGCGCTGTTGCGCATGAACTGGACCCGATCGTCGCGAAACGCGTGCGTCATATCCTGACCGAAAACGCGCGTACCGTTGAAGCTGCCAGCGCGCTGGAGAAAGGCGACCTGAAACGTATGGGCGAGTTGATGGCAGAGTCTCATGCCTCTATGCGCGATGATTTCGAAATCACCGTGCCGCAAATTGACACTCTGGTCGAAATCGTAAAAGCTGTGATTGGCGACAAAGGTGGCGTACGCATGACCGGCGGCGGATTTGGCGGCTGTATCGTCGCGCTTATTCCGGAAGAGCTGGTGCCTGCCGTACAGCAAGCTGTCGCTGAACAATATGAAGCAAAAACAGGTATTAAAGAGACTTTTTACGTGTGTAAACCATCACAAGGAGCAGGACAGTGCTGAACGAAACTCCCGCACTGGCACCCGATGGTCAGCCGTACCGACTGTTAACTTTGCGTAACAACGCAGGGATGGTAGTCACGCTGATGGACTGGGGTGCGACTTTACTTTCCGCCCGTATTCCGCTTTCCGATGGCAGCGTCCGCGAGGCTCTGCTTGGCTGCGCCAGCCCGGAATGCTACCAGGATCAGGCCGCATTTCTTGGGGCCTCTATTGGTCGTTATGCCAACCGTATCGCCAATAGTCGTTATACCTTTGACGGTGAAACCGTGACGCTGTTGCCAAGTCATGGCGTCAACCAACTGCACGGCGGCCCGGAAGGGTTCGACAAACGCCGCTGGCAGATTGTGAACCAGAACGATCGTCAGGTGCTGTTTGCCCTGAGTTCAGATGATGGCGACCAGGGCTTTCCGGGTAATCTCGGCGCAACGGTGCAATATCGTCTGACCGACGATAACCGCATCTCTATTACTTATCGCGCCACAGTTGATAAACCTTGCCCGGTGAATATGACTAATCACGTCTATTTCAATCTTGACGGCGAGCAGTCTGACGTGCGCAATCACAAGTTGCAGATTCTGGCGGACGAATACCTGCCGGTTGATGAAGGCGGCATTCCGCACGACGGCCTGAAATCTGTCGCCGGAACGTCTTTTGATTTCCGCAGCGCCAAAATCATCGCCAGTGAGTTTCTTGCCGACGACGATCAGCGCAAAGTGAAAGGTTACGATCACGCGTTCTTGTTACAGGCCAAAGGCGATGGCAAAAAAGTGGCGGCGCATGTCTGGTCAGCAGATGAAAAATTGCAGCTGAAGGTCTACACCACCGCTCCGGCTCTGCAATTCTACTCCGGCAACTTCCTCGGCGGCACGCCATCAAGAGGAACTGAACCTTACGCCGACTGGCAGGGGCTGGCACTGGAAAGCGAGTTTCTGCCGGACAGCCCGAACCACCCTGAATGGCCGCAGCCGGACTGCTTCTTGCGGCCTGGCGAAGAGTATTCCAGCCTGACGGAATATCAGTTTATTGCTGAGTAATGTTAAGCCCTCGTCATGAGGGCTTTATCCTCGTATTGTTCAAATCACCAGCAAATACCGACATATTTGCAACTCAATATTCACAACAACCTTACACTGCGACACTATTTTCGCTATGGTTATGCGTAAGCATTGCTGTTGCTTCGTCACGGCAATATAATGAGAATTATTATCATTAAAAGATGATTTGAGGAGTAAGTATATGGCTGTAACTAAGCTGGTTCTGGTTCGTCATGGCGAAAGTCAGTGGAACAAAGAAAACCGTTTCACCGGTTGGTACGACGTGGATCTGTCTGAGAAAGGCGTAAGCGAAGCAAAAGCAGCAGGTAAGCTGCTGAAAGAGGAAGGTTACAGCTTTGACTTTGCTTACACCTCTGTGCTGAAACGCGCTATCCATACCCTGTGGAACGTGCTGGACGAACTGGATCAGGCATGGCTGCCCGTTGAGAAATCCTGGAAACTGAACGAACGTCACTACGGTGCGTTGCAGGGTCTGAACAAAGCGGAAACTGCTGAAAAGTATGGCGACGAGCAGGTGAAACAGTGGCGTCGTGGTTTTGCGGTGACTCCGCCGGAACTGACTAAAGATGATGAGCGTTATCCGGGCCACGATCCGCGTTACGCGAAACTGAGCGAGAAAGAGCTGCCGCTGACTGAAAGCCTGGCGCTGACCATTGACCGCGTGATCCCTTACTGGAATGAAACCATTCTGCCGCGTATGAAGAGCGGTGAGCGCGTAATCATCGCCGCTCATGGTAACTCGTTGCGTGCGCTGGTGAAATATCTTGATAACATGAGCGAAGAAGAGATTCTTGAGCTAAATATCCCGACTGGCGTGCCGCTGGTGTATGAGTTTGACGAGAACTTCAAACCGCTGAAACGCTATTATCTGGGTAATGCTGACGAGATCGCGGCGAAAGCAGCTGCTGTCGCTAACCAGGGTAAAGCGAAGTAAACGTCATTTGTTTAATAATGAGAAAGCCGACTGCAAGCGAGTCGGCTTTTTTGTTTGTCGTTGCTAACAATGGAGCACATTGCCTGATGTGACGCTGCGCGTCTTATCAGGCCTACAAACATACAGTCATGGCGATTTGACTATAAATTATCCACGACGCGCTTTTACTGCATTTGCCAGTTGACGTAACAGAGCATCGGTATCGTCCCAGCCAATGCAGGCATCAGTGATACTCTTGCCATAAGCCAGCGGCTCCCCGCTCTCCAGACTCTGATTGCCTTCCACCAGATGACTTTCCACCATCACACCAATAATGGCCTTTTCGCCACCGGCAATCTGCTGGCAAACGTCAGCACAAACATCCATCTGCTTTTTGAATTGTTTGGACGAGTTAGCATGGCTGAAATCGATCATCACTTGAGCAGGCAGGCCTGCTTTGTTCAGCCCTTCTTTCACTTCAGCAACGTGTTTTGCACTGTAATTAGGCTCTTTACCGCCGCGCAGAATGATATGGCAATCGCCGTTACCGCTGGTATTCACAATCGCCGAATGACCCCATTTGGTCACTGAAAGGAAGCAGTGCGGCGCACCGGCGGCATTAATGGCATCGATAGCCACTTTAATCGTACCGTCTGTGCCATTTTTGAAACCTACCGGGCAAGAAAGACCAGACGCCAGTTCGCGATGCACCTGCGATTCGGTTGTTCGCGCCCCAATTGCGCCCCAGCTCATCAGGTCAGCGAGATACTGAGGGGTGATCATGTCGAGAAATTCGCCCGCCGCTGGCAGACCGCTGTCGTTAATATCGAGCAGCAATTTACGGGCAATTCGCAAACCGTCGTTGATCTGGAAGCTGTTGTCCATATGCGGATCGTTAATCAGCCCTTTCCAGCCCACCGTGGTGCGTGGCTTTTCAAAATAAACGCGCATTACGATTTCCAGGTCGTCTTTTAGCTCTTCACGCAGCGCCAGCAAGCGAGTGGCATACTCTTTAGCCGCGACAGGATCATGAATTGAGCACGGACCAATCACCACTAACAGGCGATCATCATTACCTTTCAGGATCTTATGGATCGCTTTTCGGGCATGGGCAACCGTATTCGCGGCATTTTCAGTAGCGGGGAATTTTTCCAACAGTGCGACAGGAGGAAGTAACTCTTTGATTTCTTTGATGCGTAAATCGTCGTTCTGATAATTCATGTCTGTTCCAGTGTTGCCATACTTATCTTGGTGAATGCAATCCTTCCAATCTATATCTTCCGTCAGAATGTGTAAACGGGGTTTTACACTATGGACGGAATAATCCTGGAATCGGCAAGAAATACGCCAGATTGTCGCGAAAAACGAGATCTCTCCTACAATTTCTAACTGTAACTTCTCTATTTATTAATTTTTTCAAGATTCTCAGCTGGATCTCTTCTTCTGGCTGAAATCTTCAACCATTGCCTGATATTCACCTGCAAATGCACTGTTGGAAGAGGTTATCCGACATAACGCCCATAACAGGAGCATCCTATGAAAATGACAAAACTGGCCACACTATTTTTGACTGCCACTCTAAGCCTTGCCAGCGGCGCTGCTCTGGCTGCCGATAGCGGAGCGCAAACCAATAACGGCCAGGCAAACGCCGCGGCAGATGCGGGCCAGGTTGCCCCGGACGCTCGTGAAAATGTCGCACCAAATAACGTCGACAATAACGGGGTTAATACCAACTCGGGCGGGACTATGCTGCACCCGAATGGTTCATCCATGAATAATGGCGGCATGACCAAAGATGAAGAGCACAAAAACACCATGTGCAAAGATGGTCGCTGCCCGGACATCAATAAAAAGGTACAAACCGGTGATGGCATCAACAATGATGTCGATACCAAAACCGACGGTACTACGCAGTAAGCCAGGATATATGGCTGATAATGGGAGAGCGGAGGCTCTCCTTTTTAATTTTTCCCTTCTAAAAGAAGTATGATGTCATAAAGTTAAGTGAGATAAATTAAGGGATGACTCGTCATGGCGCACTCACACTCACACACTTCCCCACACCTACCAGAAGATAATAATGCTCGTCGCTTGTTGTATGCTTTCGGCGTAACTGCCGGATTTATGCTGGTAGAAGTCATTGGCGGTTTTCTTTCCGGTTCTCTGGCATTGCTGGCTGATGCCGGACATATGTTGACCGATACTGCCGCCCTGCTTTTCGCCCTACTCGCAGTGCAATTTTCACGTCGTCCTCCCACCATTCGCCACACTTTCGGTTGGCTAAGATTGACCACGCTCGCGGCGTTTGTGAATGCCATCGCCCTGGTGGTGATTACGATTTTGATTGTCTGGGGGGCAATAGAACGTTTCCGCACGCCGCGTCCGGTTGAAGGCGGTATGATGATGGCGATTGCCGTGGCGGGATTGCTGGCAAATATACTTTCTTTCTGGTTACTTCATCACGGTAGTGAAGAGAAAAACCTCAACGTGCGAGCAGCGGCACTGCATGTGCTCGGGGACCTGCTGGGTTCCGTTGGCGCTATCGTCGCCGCGTTGATAATTATCTGGACCGGCTGGACACCTGCGGACCCCATTCTCTCGATACTCGTGTCGCTTCTGGTTCTGCGCAGCGCGTGGCGATTATTGAAAGACAGCGTGAATGAATTACTTGAAGGTGCACCGGTATCGCTGGATATTGCTGAAATGAAACGCCGCATGTGCCGGGAAATCCCGGAAGTCCGCAATGTGCACCATGTACATGTGTGGATGGTGGGCGAAAAGCCAGTGATGACGCTGCATGTGCAGGTGATCCCGCCACACGATCACGACGCGTTGTTGGATCAGATCCAACACTATCTGATGGATCACTATCAGATTGAGCACGCCACCATCCAGATGGAATATCAACCTTGTCATGGGCCAGACTGCCACCTGAATGAAGGGGTGTCTGGCCATTCACATCATCACCATTAATGGGAAAGCGCGCGTGAACCTCTTTCGCGTGCGCTGTTGATCCACATCCGGCTGCCGTTGAGGGCAATAAAGGTCAGGATCAGATACTCCAGCGACATGGCATAGACGCCCTGCAAGGCGAAAATCACCACGCTAATCACGTTAATGATGACCCACAATAACCAGTTTTCGACGTATTTACGCGTCATCAGGATCATTGCCACGATGGAGAGTACCATCATGCAGGAGTCCCAGAATGGGAAGGCGTCCGGTTGCAGTTCTGGCATCACTACCTGCAAACCCAATGCTTGCATAATCGTGACTGCCACGCGGGTCAAAAATGCAAACACCGGATTGATAAATACCGTCATCAGACCAATCGAAACAACGCAAACCGCCAACCAGCTTAGCGCCTTCGGCAATGGCAACCAGCGAATTTTTAACTCAGCTTCATGTTGACTGGTTTGTCGCGACCAGGCATACCAGCCATAAATGTTAGCGGCAAAGAAAAACACCTGTAACAGCAGGCTGGCATACAGCTGAATCTGAAAGAAAATAATGCCAAACAGGGTAACGTTGATCAGGCCAAAAAAGTAGTTGCTGATCTTCTCCAGACTGGCAAGGCCAATACACAGTAACCCAGCGATCGTCCCCACCGCTTCGATCCATGAGAGATCGTAACCGCCAGCACCGATCGGTATATGAACCAGAATGTTCTGTGTGCTAAAAAAATCCATCTTTCCCCCAATGCGTAGCGTGACGCCTTATTGTCAGTTATCCACGTAGTGTAGCCGCAAAATCCAGCATGCGGTTGAGCGGCACCAGCGCCCTCTCTCGCAGATTTTCGTCAACATGAACCTCGTGATTGCTTCCTCCCTGTTCCAGCGCCTCTGCGATGGCCTGAAGGCCATTCATTGCCATCCACGGACAATGAGCGCAACTTCGACAGGTAGCGCCCTCGCCTGCGGTTGGCGCTTCCAGCAATTCTTTATCTGGCACGGCCTGCTGCATTTTGTAGAAAATACCCCGGTCAGTCGCCACAATCAGTTGCTGATGCGGCAATGTTTTTGCAGCGTTAATCAACTGACTTGTGGAACCAACAGCATCGGCCATATCGACAATAGCTTGTGGTGACTCCGGATGCACCAGTATGGCAGCATCAGGGTACTGTTTTTGTAAGCGGGTTAACGCCTGAGTCTTAAACTCGTCATGAACGATACAGGCACCTTGCCAGCATAAGATGTCTGCGCCTGTCTGTTTTTGCACGTAACGCCCCAGATGTTTGTCTGGTGCCCAGATAATTTTTTCACCCAAGCTATCCAGATGATCAATGAGTTCGACGGCAATGCTTGAAGTTACCACCCAATCTGCACGCGCTTTTACCGCAGCAGAAGTGTTGGCGTAGACAACGACAGTACGATCGGGATGGGCATCGCAAAATGCGTTGAATTCTTCAATCGGACATCCGAGATCCAGTGAACATTCAGCCTGAAGTGTTGGCATCAGAATTGTTTTTTCCGGGCTGAGAATTTTGGCGGTTTCCCCCATAAATCTCACCCCAGCAACTAACAGCGTAGAAGCGGGATGCTTTGTACCGAAGCGGGCCATTTCCAGAGAATCAGAGATACAGCCACCGGTTTCTTCAGCCAGCTGTTGAATTTCGGGATCGGTATAGTAGTGGGCGACCATCACCGCATTACGTTCTTTCAGCAGACGTTTTATTTTCTCGCGATAATACGCTTTTTCATCAATGCTTAACGGCGTTGGCTTCGGTGGAAAAGGATATATCGCCGTTTCAGGATCAAACATCACACTCATTTGGCCATCTCGTTTTACAGGCTTAACGTTTATGCCGACATGAAGCGTTCAACCCGCTGCAATCGGCCTCAATTGTTTTATATGCTAAACAAAATAGCCGAATGGTGAGGAAAAGTCACACGTATTACGCCTGATGTGCAGGATGCGTCATTTTACGCCTAATTCCACCGACGTAGAGTTGCTTGCACAGCAAGCTCTGACTATGTCATCAGGTTTACAAACTGAAATTGAGGGATGCCTGAATAGCAAAAAAGCGCCTTTAGGGCGCTTTTTTACATTGGTGGGTCGTGCAGGATGACTCGCTTCGCTCGCCCTTCGGGCCGTCGCCGCAAGCGGCTCCGTTGTTTCGCTGCGCTCAACTCGAACCTGCTGCAGGTTCGAATCTTTGAGTATCGCAGATAGCAAAAAAGCGCCTTTAGGGCGCTTTTTTACATTGGTGGGTCGTGCAGGATTCGAACCTGCGACCAATTGATTAAAAGTCAACTGCTCTACCAACTGAGCTAACGACCCCTTGCGGGATTATGCTGCTTAATCATTCAGGATGGTGGGTCGTGCAGGATTCGAACCTGCGACCAATTGATTAAAAGTCAACTGCTCTACCAACTGAGCTAACGACCCATATGGGTGTTACCTGAAAGATTTTTACTCGAATCCAATCTTTAAGATTGGTGGGTCGTGCAGGATTCGAACCTGCGACCAATTGATTAAAAGTCAACTGCTCTACCAACTGAGCTAACGACCCGAGTGGTGGGTGATGACGGGATCGAACCGCCGACCCCCTCCTTGTAAGGGAGGTGCTCTCCCAGCTGAGCTAATCACCCGATACTACGCTGGATACTACAAACTACTTCCACCAAACCCACCGCAATTAGTGGTGGGTCGTGCAGGATTCGAACCTGCGACCAATTGATTAAAAGTCAACTGCTCTACCAACTGAGCTAACGACCCGGTGGTGGGTGATGACGGGATCGAACCGCCGACCCCCTCCTTGTAAGGGAGGTGCTCTCCCAGCTGAGCTAATCACCCGATACTACGCTGGATACTACTTAAAATGGTGGGTCGTGCAGGATGACTCGACTTCGTCTCGCCCTTCGGGCCGTTGCTGACGCAACGTTATCCTTCACGTTTTACTACCGCTTCCACCTTAGCGATTGGTGGGTCGTGCAGGATTCGAACCTGCGACCAATTGATTAAAAGTCAACTGCTCTACCAACTGAGCTAACGACCCACTTTTTCGTTGCTTTCGGTTTGTTTGATATCCCGTGGCAACGGCGGCATATATTACTGATTTCAGACTTGAGCGCAACAAAAATTTCGATGTAGATCACTCAACTGCTTATGAATCGCACGACACGACCAGAAATAATGCGACTTCTGGTCGTGTGTTATGCATTACATGGCGTTCAGACGTTTTTGCGCCTGTTTAGCACCATCAGTACCAGGGTATTTACTGATAACCTGCTGGTACACGGCTTTTGCTTTCGCGGTGTCACCTTTGTCCTGCATGATGACGCCAACTTTAAACATCGCATCTGCAGCCTTCGGTGACTTCGGATAGTTTTTCACTACCGAAGCAAAATAGTACGCCGCATCATCTTTCTTACCCTTGTTGTAGTTTAACTGACCCAGCCAATAATTGGCGTTGGGCAGGTAAGTTGAATCAGGATAATTTTTGATGAAATTCTGAAATGCCACCATCGCGTCATCCTGGCGGGATTTATCCTGTACCAGCGCAATAGCTGCATTGTAATCAGTGTTTGCATCGCCGCTTTTCACCGGCGCACCAGCATTCGCAGTACCTGCATCAGCTGTTGGCGTCGTTGCCGCCGCCCCGCTTTGATCGCCGCCGGCTGATTGTGCCGCTGCACCACCGCTGCTAAGGCTATCGATCTGCAACAAGATCTGCTTCTGCCGCTCCACGACCTGATTCAGTTGATACTGATTTTCCTGAATTTGACCACGCAGGGAATCAATATCGGACTGATTATCAGAGAGTTGCTGCTGGAGTTGGGTCAAAAGCTGGCTGTGAGCATTAGAAATACGCTCAAGTTGAGTGACGCGGTCTTCGACCGAGCCTGAGCCGACACTACTGATTGGTGCCTGAGCAAAAGCGGCCCAGGGGGCCGCTATACCAACCAGTAACGACAGACTCAATAGTTGATGTCTGAAGTTACTGCTCATGCAATTCTCTTAGTAAACCAGTACCGCACGACGGTTTTTGGAGTATGCCGCTTCGTCATGACCCAGTACTGCAGGTTTTTCTTTACCGTAAGAAACGATGGAGATCTGGTCTGCAGAAACGCCTTTACCCTGCAGGTACATCTTAACGGCGTTCGCACGACGTTCACCCAGGGAGATGTTGTATTCCGGAGTACCACGTTCGTCCGCGTGACCTTCTACGGTGACTTTGTAAGACGGGTTGCTACGCAGGAAGTTTGCGTGCGCATCCAGCATTTGAGCGAAGTCAGAACGGATATCGTATTTGTCCAGATCGAAGTAAACGATGTTGTTCTGCTGCAGCTGTTGCATTTGCAGACGAGCCTGCTCTTCGGAAGACATGTTGCCATTTCCGCCGTTCGCATCCATGCCAGTGCCGGCACCCAGCATGCCTTCGCTGCCGTCATTGCTGGCGTTCTTGTTGGAAGAACATGCCGCAATTGCCATAACAGGCAGAGCAATCATCAGCCCTTTCAGCACTTTGTTCAGTTGCATTTCAATGATTCCTTTACTATTCAATTAATTATTATCACAGATACGGCGACCAGGCAGGAAATTTGACCTGTCCATCAGTTGCCGGAAGACGCGCTTTGAAACGCCCATCTGTAGAAACCAAATTCAGCACGGATCCCATCCCCTGAGAAGAGCTGTAGATTACCATAGTGCCGTTAGGTGCCAGACTTGGCGTTTCATCCAGGAACGTTGAGGACAGAACTTGTACGCCTCCCGTTACCAGATCTTGTTTGGCAATGTGCTGCTGCCCACCATTGGAGCTAACCATTACCATAAATTTACCGTCGCTGCTGACATCCGCATCCTGGTTCTGCGAACCTTCCCAGGTAATACGTTGCGGCGCACCGCCGTTGATATTCACTTTATAAACCTGCGGACGACCGGCCTGGTCAGAGGTGAAGGCCAGGTTTTGACTGTCCGGGAACCAGGTCGGTTCGGTGTTGTTGCTGCGACCATCTGTTACCTGACGGATTTGACCAGAGGCTAAATCCATTACGTACAGATTCAGGCTACCAGTTTTCGACAGAGCAAAAGCCAGTTTGCTGCCGTCCGGCGAGAATGCAGGCGCACCGTTGTGACGCGGGAAGGAAGCAACCTGACGCACTGCACCGTTAGCCAGCGTCTGGATTACCAGCGCAGAACGACCGCTTTCGAAGGTAACATATGCCAGTTTAGAACCGTCCGGTGACCACGCCGGAGACATCAGCGGCTGCGGAGAACGGTGAACCACAAACTGGTTGTAGCCATCATAGTCAGACACGCGCAACTCATACGGGAACTGGCCACCATTGGTCTGAACAACATAGGCAATACGGGTACGGAACGCACCTTTAATGCCGGTCAGTTTTTCAAACACTTCATCACTGGCGGTATGGCCAGCGTAACGCAGCCATTGTTTGTTTACTTTGTATGAGTTCTGAGCAAGCACAGTACCCGGTGCACCGCCGGTATCAACCAGCTGATAAGCAACATTGTAAGAACCGTCCGGATTCGGAGTGACTTGACCTACAACGACAGCGTCAATGCCCAGCGCAGACCATGCAGCAGGTTGAACTTCCTGCGCGCTACCTGGCTGTTGAGGCAGACGAGCGCGATCTAACGGATTAAATTTACCGCTGTTACGCAAGTCAGCAGCAACGATGCCGCCAATATCTTCAGGTGCCGCACCTGGACCCGCCCACTGGAATGGAACGACACCAATAGGACGACCGGAATCTACACCACTGTCGATCACAATGCGAACTTCAGCATGCAGAACTGACGCCCACAGTATGAGAAAACCAAATGCTACTCGTAATGCCTGCTTCATCATATCTCCCTTATCTGGACAGATAGCCCACGATAATTTAGCAGAATGTTAACAAACTCAAATACACAAAACTACCAGAACCCTGCGACAACCGATGTCTGATGTTGACCGCCGTGACGACCAACATCGCGATTACGGTTTGAAGTCCAATGGTGCGTTCTTGAACACTTCATATACTGCCTGGCTTGGTGGTTTCGGGATCTTCGCAAGTTTAGCTGCTGCCAACGCAGCCTGACAAAGAGCGGGATCGCCACCTTCAGGTTTGATATCCAGTAACATGCCATCCGGTGCCAGTTTTATGCGCAGCGTACAGGTTTTACCTGTATAGGACGATGCATCATAGAACTTACTTTCGATAGCAGATTTAATCTGCCCGGCATAGTTATTGATATCTGCGCCTGATGCGCCATTGTTTTTAGTATTACCACTCCCGGCAGGCGAAGCATTGTTCCCTTTCGCCCCTCCCCCCGTTTTCGGTGCATTCTTACCAGAGCTTAGCTCACCGAAAATATCATCTGCCTCCGCGGCAGCTTTTGCTGCAGCCGCTTTTTCAGCTGCTGCTTTTGCCGCTGCGGCTTTTTTGTCTGCGGCGGCTTTTTCTGCCGCTGCTTTCTTATCAGCTGCTGCCTTTTCAGCAGCCGCTTTTTCTGCTGCTTTTTTGTCGGCTGCAGCTTTTTCAGCGGCGGCTTTCTTATCTGCAGCCGCCTTTTCAGCAGCCGCTTTCTGCTCAGCTTCGGCCTTCGCTTTTTCAGCAGCTTCAGTTGCCGCTTTCTTTCTTGCTTCAGCTGCAGCAGCTTCTGCCGCTTCCGCTTTTTTCTTCAGCGCCGCTGCAGCTTTGGCGGCTTCGGCCTCGGCTTTTTTCTGCGCTTCGGCTGCGGCTTTGGCTGCTTCTGCTTCTGCTTTTTTCTTCGCGTCCGCAGCCGCTTTCTTCGCTGCTTCTTCGGCAGCTTTGGCTTCCGCTTCAGCCTTCGCTTTAGCATCTGCCGCCGCTTTCGCTGCTGCCTCTTCCGCTTGCTTCTGCTTTAACTCGGCCTGTTTAGCGGCTTCTTCAGCCTGTTTCTTCTGTTCCTGAGCAGCTAACCGTTCTTTCTCAAGCTGCTTCAGGCGTTCCTGTTCAGCCGCTTGTTTCTCACGCAGTTCTTCAGCAGCCTGCTGTTCCTTCATCTTGCGCTGCTCTTCAGAACGCTTCGCGCTTGATTCCTGGCTTTGCATACGTTTGTACTGCTCAACTACCGCACCTGAATCAACCATTACAGCATCGATGGACGAACCACCGCCGCCTCCGGCTGAAGCTTCTATATTCTCATCGAACGAACTCCAGATCAGCGCTGCAAATAAGATGACATGCAGCACTGCTGAAATAATTATCGCCCGTTTGAGCTTGTCGTTTTGTTCGGTTGCCTTTGACACTCTCGGTTCCCAAAAACTGTTCGCCTGTTACCCGCTCTCTTAAAGCAAGGGAAACGCAGATGCTTAAATAGGCTGCGTCATTAAACCAACCGATTTCACACCCGCACTGTGTAACAAGTTCAGCGCTTTAATTATTTCATCGTAAGGCACATCTTTTGCGCCACCGATCAGAAAGACCGTTTTCGGGTTGGCCTTGAAACGGCTGGATACTTCCGCCACCACCTGCTCTGGTGGTAAACGCTCCAGACGATCTTTCTCAACCACCACGGTGTACTGACCAATACCAGACACTTCAACAATCACAGGCGGATTATCGTTACTGCTCACCGCCTGTGATTCAGTAGCGTCTGGCAGATCGACCTCCACGCTCTGGGTGATGATGGGCGCTGTCGCCATAAAGATCAGCAACAGCACCAGCAGTACGTCCAGCAACGGTACAATGTTGATTTCGGACTTGAGATCGCGACGACCTCGTCCACGCGCTCTGGCCATGGCTTACCCCTTGTTGCTCTCGCTAACGGTAAACGCCTGGCGGTGCAGAATGGCGGTGAACTCTTCCATAAAGTTGTCGTAGTTCAGCTCCAGTTTGTTGACGCGCTGGTTCAGACGGTTGTAAGCCATAACCGCAGGGATTGCGGCAAACAGACCGATAGCCGTGGCGATCAACGCTTCTGCGATACCCGGTGCAACCATTTGCAGCGTCGCCTGTTTCACCGCGCCGAGCGCGATAAAGGCGTGCATGATCCCCCAGACTGTACCGAACAGACCGATATATGGGCTGATGGAACCTACCGTACCGAGAAACGGAATGTGCGTTTCCAGATTTTCCAGCTCACGGTTCATGGAAATACGCATCGCGCGCGACGCGCCTTCCACTACGGCTTCCGGTGCATGGCTGTTAGCACGATGCAGGCGCACAAACTCTTTGAACCCACTGTAAAAGATTTGTTCCGACCCCGAGAGATTATCTCGTTTTCCCTGGCTCTCCTGATAGAGGCGAGAAAGTTCGATTCCAGACCAGAATTTATCCTCAAACGCTTCGGCTTCGCGAGCCGCGGCGTTAAGAATACGGGTCCGCTGGATAATAATGGCCCAGGATGCGATTGAAAAACCAATCAAAATCAACATGATAAGTTTAACCAGAAGGCTCGCCTTCAGGAACAAATCAAGGATATTCATGTCAGTCACTGCTTAAACTCCGCGACAATAGACTTGGGAAGCGCACGAGGCTTCATTTTGAGTGGGTCAACGCAAACAATCAGAACCTCAGCTTCATTCAGCAGAGTATTCTCAGCGTTGACAATACGTTGCGTGAAAACCAAAGAGGTGCCACGCATTGATGTTATTTCAGTCTGTATTTCGAGCATATCGTCGAGCCGCGCAGGCGCGTAATATTCCACCGTCATCTTACGCACCACGAAGGCAACGCGTTCAGCCATCAGAGCCTGTTGACTGAAGTGATGATGACGCAGCATCTCTGTGCGTGCTCTTTCATAAAAAGCGATGTAACTGGCGTGGTACACCACACCACCGGCATCGGTATCTTCATAGTAGACGCGAACCGGCCATCGAAACAGCGTTGTATTCACTTTACATCCCAGTAATGCAACAAAAATTAGAACTTTTAAACGCTGCTACTATACGCGCGCGATTGAGGTTTGGGAATGAGGGCAAGTTAAGGGAGCGTAAAAATTTATGGACTGTTGAAGGTCCATAAATTTTTAAAGAGAATTCTGATTTAAAAGAAGAAGAAAATCAGCCCGACAATGAGAACGATATCGGCAAGCAGTGGGCAAAAAATCCCTTGCCAGAGAACCTTCTGCGGACGAAAACCCACGCCGTGAATTACGCCAGCACAGACGGCCCACATCAGCAATAAACCATGCCAGATTTCCAGTTCACTGGTCTTCGCGGCAAAACGTGATGGGTCCCAAAACATACATCCTGCTAACAGAAGCGCCATCACGAAGGAAAGCGCCCGCAGGGGGCGCTTGTCCATTACCGCATACAAAGTTGCGATAACCTTACTCATCAGCTGTCTTCTTGACCGGCTTTACCTGATTCGACGTGCTCAAGCGCCAGCGCGGTGATTACCCCAAACGAACAGGCAAGAAGCGTTCCCAGAATCCATGCGAAATACCACATTTTTAGCTCCTTACTTAGTACAGAGAGTGGGTGTTACGTTCAATATCTTCTTTGGTGATACGTCCGAACATTTTCCAGTAACACCAGGCGGTGTAGAGCAGAATGATCGGAACCAGAACCACCGCAACCCAGGTCATGACGTTAAGCGTCAGCTGGCTGGAAGTTGCATCCCACATTGTCAGACTTGCATTCATCATGGTGCTGGACGGCATTACAAACGGGAACATTGCAATACCGGCAGTCAGGATGATGCAGGCCAGCGTCAGGGAGGAGAACACAAACGCCCACGCGGCTTTATCCATACGTGCAGTCAGGATGGTCAGCAGCGGCAGAACCACACCCAGCGCCGGAATAGCCCACAGAATCGGCGTGTTGTTGAAGTTCACCAACCATGCGCCAGCTTCACGAACCACTTCTTTATTCAGCGGGTTAGAGGCAGCGTAATGGTCCATTGTCGATTTCACGACATAACCATCGATACCGTACATCACCCATACACCCGCCAGTGCGAAGCAGACCAGTGTCACCAGTGCCGCCACCTGTGCCGTTGCACGGGTACGCAGGTGCAGTTCGCCCACGGTACGCATCTGCAGATAGGTTGCGCCCTGGGTAATGATCATCCCTACGCTTACCACACCTGCCAGCAGGCCGAATGGGTTAAGCAGCTGGAAGAAGTTACCGGTGTAGTACAGACGCAGATATTCATCAACGTTAAACGGTACGCCCTGCAACAGGTTACCGAACGCCACACCAATCACTAGCGGCGGAACGAAGCTACCAATGAAGATGCCCCAGTCCCACATGTTACGCCAGCGGGTTTCTTCAATCTTGGAGCGGTAATCAAAACCGACCGGACGGAAGAACAGAGATGCCAGCACAAGGATCATCGCCACATAGAAGCCGGAGAACGCAGCGGCATAGACCATCGGCCAGGCAGCAAACAGTGCGCCGCCTGCGGTGATAAGCCAAACCTGGTTACCGTCCCAGTGTGGTGCGATGGAGTTAATCATAATTCGACGCTCGGTGTCGTTACGACCGAGGAAACGGGTGAGCATGCCCACCCCCATGTCGAAACCGTCAGTGACTGCAAAACCAATCAGCAGAATGCCAACCAGCAGCCACCAGATAAAACGCAATACTTCATAATCGATCATTTGACGACTCCTGTCTTAGCGTGCCGGCTGAGTAGTCGTGGAGGACTGCTCAAAGTGATAGCGACCGGTTTTCAGGCTGCTTGGGCCGAGGCGTGCAAACTTGAACATTAAGAACAATTCTGCCACCAGGAACAGGGTATACAGGCCGCAAATCAGCACCATCGAGAAGATGAGATCGCCTGCGGTCAGTGACGAGTTCGCCACAGCTGTCGGCAGCACTTCACCGATAGCCCACGGTTGGCGGCCATATTCAGCCACGAACCAGCCCGCTTCTACAGCAATCCACGGCAGCGGAATACCGTACAGCGCGGCGCGCAGCAGCCATTTTTTCTCGCCAATGCGGTTGCGGATGACACTCCAGAAGGAGAGCGCAATGATTGCCAGCAGCAGGAAGCCACACGCCACCATGATACGGAACGCGAAGTACAGCGGCGCTACACGCGGAATGGAGTCTTTGGTTGCCTGTTGAATCTGAGCTTCAGTCGCATCAGCCACGTTCGGCGTATAGCGTTTCAGCAGCAGACCGTAACCGAGGTCTTTCTTCATGCTATTGAACTGGTCACGAACCGCCTGGTCGGTAGAACCAGAACGCAGTTGTTCGAGCAGAGAGTACGCTTTCATCCCGTTACGAATGCGTTCTTCATGCTGAACCATCAGCTCTTTCAGGCCGATCACTGGCGTATCCACGGAACGCGTTGCAATGATGCCCAGCGCGTAAGGGATCTGGATCGCAAATTTGTTCGTCTGCTCATCCTGATCAGGAATACCGAACAGAGTAAAGGCAGCAGGCGCAGGTTGAGTTTCCCACTCGGCTTCAATTGCAGCCAGTTTGGTTTTCTGCACGTCGCCCATTTCGTAACCGGATTCATCACCCAGAACAATAACAGACAGAACGGCAGCCATACCGAAGCTTGCAGCGATAGCAAAGGAGCGTTTAGCGAAGGCGAAGTCACGGCCTTTCAGCATATACCATGCGCTGATACCGAGGATGAACATCGCGCCAGTCACATAACCAGAGGCTACAGTGTGAACGAATTTCACCTGAGCAACCGGGTTAAGCACCAGTTCGGAGAAGCTCACCATCTCCATACGCATGGTTTCGAAATTGAAATCGGACGCGATTGGGTTTTGCATCCAGCCGTTCGCAACCAGAATCCACAGTGCGGACAGGTTTGAACCGAGCGCCACCAGCCAGGTGACACACATATGCTGAACTTTACCCAGACGATCCCAACCGAAGAAGAACAGACCTACAAAGGTGGATTCGAGGAAGAAGGCCATCAGACCTTCGATTGCCAGCGGCGCACCGAAGATATCCCCTACATAGTGGGAATAGTAGGACCAGTTAGTCCCGAACTGGAACTCCATGGTCAGACCGGTTGCCACACCCAGAGCAAAGTTGATACCAAACAACTTGCCCCAGAACTTGGTCATATCTTTATAAATCTGTTTGCCGGAAAGGACGTAGACCGTTTCCATAATGGCCAGCAGGAACGCCATACCGAGCGTCAGCGGCACAAAAAGGAAGTGGTACATCGCGGTCAAGGCAAACTGTAAGCGCGACAGTTCGACTATATCTAACATCATGACTCCTTGCTCATCGCATGAAGACTCCGAGAGTGAACCCCGTTAGAAAGGGTCACACGCATGCCCCAATACAAAATTATTTGCTCGCCCCTATCGTTGCCATTTCATCAAAAGAGGAAAGACAATGATAAAAAAGTTACAAATATGTTAATGAATAAACCAAATTGATCCCGTAATTATATTACGCCGCAAAATCCTTACAATAAACAGGTTTTTATTGAGCAAATTTGCATTTTTCGACAGTGATCAATTTATAGTGAAATTGTCACCATCCCACCAATTTGATCTACGACAATTTATCGCGTTTTGCAGATTTTTTTCAAGAATTAAAAATTGATTTATATCAAAATCAACCAGATATGTTAACCATGTATAATCTATAGATCATTGGTAATTTTATTGTTAATTTATTGTAACCAAATAGCACAGTAAAATTACCACTATGGAAATGCATAGATAAAAAACCAGTATTTTATTTAACAGAACCGCCTTACCCACTTTTTATAAGACTAATTGGTTAGATTAGCCAATTTGTTGTCATTTTACATAACATATTTTTATCAAAGTTAATTGATTGTTGTCTTTATGAGCACCAACCTTTACCCCGGAATGTTATTGTTGCTTTGCTAATAATCACATTGAAGGATGGATTTGTAGAATTCAGGAAGAAGGGAAAGAGAGCTTTTAAGCTAAATTACATCTGATATAAGTATTTTTCCCCTTTTTATATTCAATGAACGGCTCAGTGCCCCAACATCAAACAACATGAGATTCAATAACTAAGTTTATCCTGTGTTGGTATATGTAAATTATTTTTATTAACCCAGCAGCAAGACGAGACAATGAAACGGTATTATATCTGGACGTTATTGAACACCAGCCCACTCGAAGTAATACGTTCCACTGCTCAAGAATAATCATTTGAGTAGAAGTGATTAATTAGGTCCAATGAATAGCACAACCCCAAATGAGTTATTAACCATTTGTTACTTTAAACATTACCGTTACAATTCCATGTTAAGACGGCAGTAAATTGCATTAATAATGCGCACCAAACTTTATGAACTACTTTTATAACCAGTCCCCTCTTAAAAAATGCAAATCAGATGTTGATCACAAATATATCAATACATTAAATCAATATAATTTGAAAAATTAAAATCAATAACAACCATATACGTAACCCATTGAAATAACCGTCATATTTAAAGCAATCACATAAACAAGCATTTTTCGAAAGATATTTTGAAAATAGATCAATTGCAACCAGACGACAGGACACAGACACTCCAGTGTTATTAATCATGTGCCACAGAAACGGCCATAAATACGACGTGTGTAACTTATTTTACTCTCTGTCTTACAAAGGATTACCCATGAAGAAAGCAACACTAGTGCTTGGCGTTATTGGTGCCGACTGCCATGCAGTTGGCAATAAAGTTCTGGATCGCGTTTTTACTTCTCATGACTTCAGAGTCATAAACCTGGGCGTAATGGTCAGCCAGGATGAATATATTGATGCTGCCATTGAAACTGGCGCTGACGCGATAGTAGTTTCCTCTATCTATGGGCATGGTGATATCGACTGTCTGGGTATGCGTGAACGCTGCATCGAACGTGGGCTGGGCGACATTCTGCTCTATGTAGGCGGTAACCTGGTGGTGGGTAAACATGACTTCGCTAACGTGCAAATCAAATTCAAAGAGATGGGTTTTGACCGCGTCTTCGCCCCCAGCCATGACTTAGAAGATGTCTGCCAGCTGATGTCCAACGATATCAACCAGCGTCATGGTGTTGAAACACGTATTTTCGAAGAGGCCATCTGATGCAAATCGTCTCTGTCGATATTGGATCGACGTGGACCAAAGCTGCCCTCTTTACCCGGGAGGGGGACGCGTTAACGCTGGTTAACCACGTTCTGACCCCAACCACCACGCATCATCTGGCCGATGGTTTTTTCTCAAGCCTGAATCAGGTGTTAAACATCAATAACGCCCTCCCCCTGTTAAAAAACGGCGAAGTCGCATTGAAGTACTCCTCTTCAGCCAAAGGTGGACTGGCGGTTGCCGCAATGGGATTAGTGCCTTCTATTACCCTGGAATCCGCGAAAGTAACCGCTCACTCTGCTGGCGCTAAAATAGCGCAGCATTACTCCTATAAGCTGAACCGCCGTGATATTCAGGCACTGGAAGAGTCACCACCCGATATCCTCTTATTCACTGGCGGCACCGACGGCGGAGAAGAGAGTTACGGGCTAAATAACGCCCGTGTGCTGGCGGAATCAAAACTCGATTGCGCCATTATATATGCCGGAAACAGGGACATTCAGGACAATATACAGGACATCCTCGGGCATAAAGATCTGACCATCGTCGATAACGTCCTGCCTGACCTTGAAAATCCCTCCCCTTTCGCCGCGCGACAGGCCATCTGCGACATTTTCCTCAAACGCATTGTTAAAGGAAAAGGACTGGATGTCATTGTTGATGAAACGGGCGAAGAGCCAATGCCAACGCCGTGGACAGTTTTTGAACTGGTTAAGGCAATCAGTAATGTCGATAGCCGTTGGAAAGAGTTCATGCTGATCGACATGGGCGGCGCAACCACCGATATGTATTCTGCCTGTGCCAATAATCTCTCACCCGACACCGTTTTACACGGCGTACCGGAACCCTTCGTAAAACGGACCGTTGAAGGCGATCTGGGAATGCGCGTCTCAGCAATGGTGGTTGGTGAAAGCGCAAAAGACTTAGTTAATGTGATCTTTTCTCAGCACCCCACGCAGCAGGACGCTTTTTATCATTATCTCCGTCATTTGGTTGCACATCCCGACCATTTACCCACTAACGCAGAAGAAAAATATTTCGATACTGTGCTGGCCGGACTGTGCGTAGGTTACGCCACTGAACGTCATGCCGGCACCAAAAAAGAGGTCTGCACCTGCGTCGGCAATGTCGATTTACAGATGGGACGCGACCTGACCACCGTGCGCAAAGTCGTTGGTTCCGGTGGATGGCTGTCGCGCTCCAGCCAGTTTGATATTCATCGTTGGTTGAAATACCGCGAGTTAAACGACGACGGCAAACGCATTCTCTTACCGACCGAATTTGAATATTACCGCGATTCACGGGGGCTATTTCCACTGCTGGCAAACGTCGCCAGAGTCGATCCGCAGGCCGCCGCGCGTACCAGTATTCAATGCTTAACCCTATAACAATTAAGGTAGCAATCAATGGAACTTCGAAATAAGAAATTAACCCATGACGAATTCATGACCGAGCGGCAACAGGTACTGAAAACCTGGGAAACTGGCAAGGATGTTGAAAACTTCGAAGATGGCGTTAAATATCAACAAACTATTCCTGATCACAAACGCTTCTCCCTTGCCCTACTGAAAGCAGACCTGGAAGGTAAAACGCTTAGCCAACCGCGCGCAGGCGTGGCGTTGATGGACGAGCACATCGAACTACTGAAAACACTGCAAGATGAGTGCGATTTGCTACCGAGCACCATCGATGCCTATACCCGTCTGAATCGTTACGAAGAAGCCGCGGTAGGGATTAAAAAATCTATCGAAGCCGGAACCTCTAAACTGAACGGTTTACCGGTGGTTAACCACGGCGTCGCAGCATGCCGTCGTCTGACCGAAACCTTGCAAAAACCGCTACAGATCCGCCATGGCACACCAGATGCGCGGCTGCTGGCTGAAATCTCAATGGCCAGCGGCTTCACCAGCTATGAAGGCGGCGGCATTTCCTACAATATTCCGTATGCCAAACGCGTAACGCTGGAAAAATCGATCCGCGACTGGCAGTACTGCGACCGTTTAATGGGGCTGTATGAAGAGCACGGAATTCGCATCAACCGTGAACCGTTTGGCCCGCTTACAGGTACTTTGATTCCACCGTTTATCTCGCACTCTATTGCGATAATCGAAGGCTTGCTGGCACTGGAACAGGGCGTGAAATCTATCACCGTCGGTTATGGTCAGGTCGGAAGCCTGACGCAAGATATTGCGGCGATCCAGTCTCTGCGGGAACTCGCTCACGAATACTTCCAGAATCATGGCTATGCAGAGTACGAATTAAGTACGGTGTTCCACCAGTGGATGGGCGGTTTTCCGGAAGACGAGTCAAAAGCGTTCGCGATTATCTCCTGGGGCGCGGCGGTTGCTGGAATGTCGGGCGCGACCAAAGTAATCACCAAGAGTCCGCATGAAGCCTGGGGCATCCCTACCGCTGCCGCCAATGTGCAGGGACTGAAAGCCTCCCGCCAAATGCTCAATATGGTTAGCGATCAGAAATTCCCACCGTGTCCTGCGGTGGAACTGGAAGTTGAGCTGATTAAGAGTGAAGTTCGCGCCGTGCTGAATAAAGTGTTCGAACTGGGGAATGGGGATATCGCGCGCGGTACGGTGCTGGCATTTGAAGCGGGCGTACTGGATGTGCCGTTTGCGCCTGCCGCCTGCAACGCGGGCAAAATTCTTCCGGTTCGCGACAACACTGGCGCGATACGCGTGCTGGAAGCCGGCGCCGTTCCGTTGCCAAAAGACATTCTCGACCTTCACCACGATTACGTTGCTGAACGCGCACGCTTTGAAGGACGCCAACCGACATTCCAGATGGTTGTTGATGACATCAATGCTGTATCCCACAGTAAATTAATAGGAAGACCATAATGAAAATAAAACAGGCCCTGTTCACCGCTGGCTACTCCTCATTCTATTTCGATGACCAGCAGGCGATAAAAAACGGAGCGGGCCACGACGGATTTTTTTATACCGGGGAGCCGGTTACGTCTGGTTTTAGCGCAGTACGTCAGGCTGGGGAATGCGTCTCAGTTCAGTTGATTCTGGAAAATGGCGCGGTCGCGGTTGGTGACTGTGCTGCGGTACAGTACTCCGGGGCAGGCGGTCGCGATCCGCTGTTCCTCGCCGAGCATTTTATTCCGTTCCTTAATGACCATATCAAACCGTTACTGGAAGGCCGCGATGTGGATGCGTTTGTGCCGAACGCCCGTTTTTTCGACAAGCTGCGTATTGACGGCAACTTGCTGCATACCGCCGTGCGCTATGGATTATCGCAGGCGCTACTTGACGCTACCGCGCTGGCAACGGGCCGTCTGAAAACTGAAGTAGTTTGCGATGAATGGCAGTTACCGCGCGTGGCGAAATCCATTCCTTTATTTGGTCAGAGCGGCGACGATCGGTATATCGCCGTCGATAAGATGATCCTTAAAGGGATCGACGTACTGCCCCATGCGCTGATTAATAACGTCGAAGAGAAGCTGGGCTTTAAGGGCGAAAAACTGCGCGAATATATCCGCTGGCTGTCAGATCGCATTCTGAGCAAACGTACCAGCGCTCGCTACCACCCTACGCTGCACATCGATGTATACGGCACCATCGGTCTGATCTTCGACATGGATCCCGTTCGCTGCGCGCAATACATCGCCAGCCTGGAAGAAGAAACACAAGGTCTGCCGCTGTACATTGAAGGCCCGGTCGATGCCGGTAACAAACCTGACCAAATTCGCCTGTTGACTGCCATCACCAAAGAGCTGACGCGCCTCGGTTCCGGCGTGAAAATTGTCGCCGACGAATGGTGTAACACCTACCAGGATATCGTTGATTTCACTGATGCAGCCAGTTGCCACATGGTGCAAATCAAAACGCCTGATCTGGGCAGTATTCACAACATCGTCGATGCGGTTCTGTACTGCAACAGCCACGGAATGGAAGCCTATCAGGGTGGCACCTGTAACGAAACCGATGTCAGCGCCCGAACTTGTGTCCACGTAGCTCTTGCCGCGCGTCCCATGCGGATGCTGGTAAAACCGGGGATGGGGTTTGACGAGGGCCTCGACATCGTGTTCAACGAAATGAATCGTACTATCGCGCTGATGCTGGCTAAGGATTAACAGATGGCTCGTTCTTTTAAAGTCTTATCACCTACTGCGATCCTCGGTTACGGCTTCCCTGAAGAGAGCTTCCGCAAAGCGATGGCGGAATCTCCCGACCTGATCGCCGTTGATGCCGGTTCTTCCGATCCTGGCCCGCACTATCTGGGGGCGGGTAAGCCCTTTACCGACCGCGCGGGAGTTAAACGCGACCTGCGCTATATGATCACCGCTGGCGTGCAAAATAATATTCCAGTGGTGATCGGGACGGCAGGTGGTTCTGGCGCAGCCCCGCATTTGGAGTGGTGTCGTCAAATTATTCACGAAATTGCGCAAGAGGAAAAACTTTCGTTTTCGATGGCGCTGATCCCGGCGGACGTTGACAAAGCCATCGTCCACCAGGCACTGGATAACGGCAAAATCACGGCGCTGGATTTTGTCCCGCCGTTAACGCACGACGCGATTGACGAAAGTACCTATATCGTCGCGCAAATGGGCATCGAGCCCTTCCAGCGGGCGCTGAAAGAAGGCGCACAGGTGGTGCTCGGCGGCCGGGCTTATGATCCGGCCTGCTTTGCCGCGCTACCCATCATGCAAGGCTTTGACGAAGGGCTGGCGCTGCACTGTGGGAAAATTCTCGAATGTGCAGCAATTGCCGCGACGCCAGGCTCCGGCTCTGACTGTGCGATGGGCATCATCGACGATAATGGCTTCTCGCTGAAGACGTTCAATCCGCAGCGTAAATTCACCGAAACATCCGCAGCCGCGCATACGCTGTATGAGAAATCGGACCCGTACTTCCTGCCGGGACCAGGTGGTGTTCTGAATCTGAAAGGCTGCACCTTCAAAGCCGTGAACGACGGTGAAGTTTATGTCAGCGGTTCTAAGCATGAAGAAACGCCATATGCCCTGAAACTGGAAGGTGCGCGGCAGGTGGGCTTCCGCTGCCTGACCATCGCAGGCACTCGCGACCCAATAATGATCGCCGGGATCGACAAAATCATTGAAGATGTCAAAGCCAGCGTAACGCGCAACCTGTCGCTGACCGATAACAGCATTCGAATGACATTCCACCTGTACGGTAAAAATGGTGTCATGGGCGACCACGAGCCCATGGAAACTGCCGGACATGAACTGGGGATCGTCCTGGATGTGGTCGCGCCGACGCAAGAAATCGCCAACAGTGTTTGTTCACTGGTGCGCTCCACTATGCTGCACTACGGTTATGAAAATCGCATCGCCACTGCGGGCAACCTGGCGTTCCCGTTCTCCCCTTCTGATATCCAGAGCGGACCCGTATACGAGTTTTCTATCTATCACCTGATTGAAGCCAACGACGCACTGCGGTTTGATTTCCATATTGAACAGGTGACGCCAGAAGGAGTTCAGGCATGAAACAGTCAATTGTCTCACTGGCGCAAGTCATTCGTTCAAAAAATGCCGGACCCTACGAACTGGTTTTAGATATTTTATTTAAAACGAAAGAAAACTATGAGCGAGTTAAATCATCAGGGCAATTAACTCCAGAGCTGATTGCGCGCTTATATCATGTTGAACCTAACTTTATTCATCGTATTGTCTGGTTTGATCCTTCTAATGCAGTAAAAATCGTCATGCCACGAGATATTATCTCCGGGAATGTAGGCGATAATGATGTTTATGGTGCGCAGCAGCACGCACCTTTATTAAGCATTCATTTTGATATTTAATACTGTTTAGATTATCAACCCCATAAATGTACCTGCACAGATTCCATTATGTCAGGTACATTTATCTAAACGTATCAATAAAATTGATTACGATGCTACCAGGATTTTCACAGCTGGAATAACTGGTGGTCTACGTTCTCCCAAAAACCATACAACCATCACACGTAATTAAACAAAAAATACTTAAGTCAATACCGAATCTCTGCTGGAAAAAAGACTGCCTTATCATTCGGTAAAAATAACCACAATGTGAGAACACATCATGTCCAAACCATTTATCTGGCAAGAACCGTTTTTACTATATAAAGACGCAACGGAATATAAATTAATCAGCGATCAATATATTACAGTAACGGAAATAGACGGCGAAGAAGTGATAAAAGTCGCTCCGGAAGCATTAACGTTGCTTGCCCGGGAGGCATTTTATGAAGCCTCTTTTTTCTTACGTCCCGTTCACCTGCAACAAGTCGCCAGCATTCTGAACGATCCGCAGGCCAGCAGTAATGACAGATATGTGGCCTTGCAGCTACTGCGCAATGCCGAAGTCTCAGCAAAAGGGATATTACCCAACTGCCAGGACACCGGCACCGCCACCATTGTCGCCAGTAAAGGGCAACACATCTGGACCGGGGGCAATGACGCCGAAGCCTTAAGCAAAGGTATTTACATCACTTTCCAGGAAAATAATCTGCGCTTTTCACAAAATGCGCCACTGGATATGTATACCGAAGTCAATACACAAACCAATCTTCCGGCGCAGATTGATATCAGCGCCGTCCCCGGCGACGAGTACCATTTTCTGTGTGTCAATAAAGGGGGTGGCTCCGCCAATAAAGCTGCGCTTTACCAGGAAACTAAATCTCTCCTGCAACCAGAAAAACTGACTGCGTTTTTAATCGAAAAAATGAAATCGCTGGGAACTGCCGCCTGTCCGCCCTACCACATCGCCTTTGTCGTCGGGGGACTTTCTGCCGATCAGGCGTTAAAAGTCGCCAAACTAGCGTCGACAAAATACTACGATAATCTGCCCACCAGCGGAAACGAGCAGGGACAAGCCTTCCGCGATGTTGAGCTGGAAAAAACCTTGCTCGACGCCAGCCAACAATTTGGCATTGGTGCTCAGTTTGGTGGCAAATATTTCGCTCATGATATTCGTGTTATTCGTCTACCGCGCCACGGCGGCTCCTGCCCAATCGCTATGGCACTCTCCTGTTCCGCCGATCGTAATATTAAAGCCAAAATTAACAAGCACGGCATCTGGCTGGAAAAACTCGAACATAATCCGGGGCAATATATTCCAGCATCAATGCGGGAAGACAATCACACGCATAACGTACAGATTGATCTAAATCGTCCATTGCGTGAGGTAATGCAGGATCTCGCCACATTACCGATCGGCACCCGTGTGTCGTTAAGCGGCCCCATCGTAGTGGCGCGTGATATCGCCCACGCCAAAATAAAAGAACGACTGGATAACGGCGAACCGATGCCGGATTACCTGAAACATCATATCGTCTATTACGCTGGCCCCGCGAAAACACCGGAAAATATGGCTTGTGGTTCTCTTGGACCTACCACGGGCGGTCGAATGGACGGTTATGTCGACGCCTTCCAGGCGGCTGGCGGCAGTCTGGTAATGTTATCGAAAGGCAACCGCAGCCAGCAGGTTACTGATGCCTGTCACAAACATGGCGGCTTTAATCTGGGAAGTATCGGCGGTGCAGCGGCGTTACTGGCGCAAGAATATGTCAAAAGCCTGCATTGCCTGGAATATCCGGAGTTGGGCATGGAAGCAGTGTGGATGATGGAGGTTGAAAACTTGCCCGCGTTCATTCTGGTGGATGATAAAGGCAATAATTTCTTCAGCCAGTTTGAGCAGCAACACCACTGCGCCAATTGCCCCACTGGGCATTAAGGAAAGTGAATGGAAGCGCGGATCTCAACTGAACGGCATATTCAGCGCCAGCAGAAACTGAAACAACAGGTCGACACACGCATCGCGGAGGCGACGGAGAAAAAAGGAATATTGATTGTTTTCACTGGTAACGGAAAAGGAAAATCCACCGCCGCTTTTGGTACCGTGACGCGCGCCGTAGGTCATGGCAAAACGGTTGGCGTTGCGCAGTTCATCAAGGGACTGTGGGACAACGGCGAATATAACCTTCTCCATCCACTGGGCGTTGAATTTCATATTATGGGAACAGGTTTTACCTGGGAGACACAGAATCGGCAAGCGGATATCGACGCGGCGAAAGAGGTCTGGTCTGAATGCAAGCGGATGCTGGCTGATGAGCGTTACGATTTAGTGGTGCTCGATGAGCTGACCTACATGCTGGCTTACCATTATCTGGATACCGAAGAAGTGATCGCTTCGCTACAAAATCGCCCGACGCAGCAAAACGTCATTGTCACCGGACGCGGCTGCCATAATGAGATAGTAAAAATGGCGGATACGGTAAGCGAAATCCGCCCCGTCAAGCATGCTTTTGATAACGGTATTCAGGCACAGCCTGGTATCGACTGGTAATGACTGCGCCTGGCATCTCGCCAGGCGCAGGTTTTACATCTCCTCCGGTACGACCGATTTTGCCAGCAACCACTCACGAAAGAGTTGCAAGTGCGGATAATCAGCCTTCTCTTCCCGCCACGTCATAATAAAGCGATTGCCGGTACGAATAGGCACATCACACGGAATCACCATGTCACCGCTATCTAAATCGTGTTGAATTGCAAACCGGGGCAACAGCGCCACACCGAGATTAGATCGCACGGCGGCAATCAGCATTGAAAGTAAATCAAAACGTGGCCCGTTATTCACCAACGGACTACTAACGCCAGACAATGCAAACCACTCTTCCCAACCAGTAATACGGGTGCTTTGATGCAGCAGTGGTAGCTCACTTAATAGCTCTGCAACAGACAGTTTTTGGTCAGGAAGTGAAAGTAAACTGCCGCTGCATACCGGCAGGATCTCTTCCTCAAAGAGATATTCTACCTCCGACCAGGGCGCACAAAAATTTTCGCGCATAATGACGGCATCGTATTCCCGATTAAGGAAATCCCCGTTATTAGCTAATGAGTGAATATTGACAATAATATCGGGATACAATTTATTGAACTCACGTAAATTGGGGATCAACCAGTGCGTGCTGAAAGTAGGATTGACAGCAAGCTCAATAACCTGAACCGTAGGCTGCCAGGTCATGATAGTATTTGTGTCACGTTCAAGCTTATTCAATGTTTCTTTAACAATGCCCAGATAATGCTTTCCGGCATCATTAAGAAATATTCTTTTTTTAGAATGCGCAAATAATGATATATGTAAAAAATCTTCCAGTGCGCTAACTTGCCTGAATACTGCGCTTTGGGTTAACGCTAACTCCTCTGCCGCTCTGGTATAACTTTCATGGCGTGCGACCACCTCAAAAGTTACCAACAGTTCCGTTTTGGGTATTTTTCCTCTCATAATGCCGTCCCTTAAAAATAGTTTAAACTATCAAAAAACCATTACTTATTACTAAGTAATGGCAACCAAAGCAGCAATAGATATTTTATAAAAATCATGATCGATATTTATAACCCAGCAAGCCCGGCGTGACAATTGTCTCAATCAGATAATAATAATCCGAAAAGCAAAACGCCCTTCGGATTATTATGATTCAAGTTAAGTGAAGATTATTAAATTGATAGCAATCATCATATCTATGGATATTATGATAAACAATCAACAAAAATTTTATTTTTGATTTATAGCATATCCTTCTAAGAATTTTTGCGAAGCAGCAATATCTGGGGTAAAGACCCGATCCTGATCGACAAACGGCACGACTTTTCTGTATTCGGTAAACATTGCTTTGGTGGATTTTCCTAATGCCAGTTGTGGAGCGGCCTGCAACCGTAAATCGAGAGCCTGTGCGGAATGCATCAGTTCAATGCCATAAATCACGTTCAGATTATCGACAACCTGTTTCAATCTTCTGGCCGCGTGGTCATTATTGGCGCCGGTATCTTCTATACCTCCGGCAACCGGTTGAATATCGAAAGAAACAGGATTGGCGAGATCGACGTTTTCTGCATGCAGCGCGACAAACGGAATATGCAGCGAACCGAAGCCGTGACCTTTATTACCGGGTGCCGACAGGAAGCGCGTTAAACCGGTAAAGTGCTCATCTTCCAGGTGCAGCGAGCGACGCATACTGTTATGCGAAACATGTACCAACGCCACGGTCAGACGTTGAGTAGCAAGCGCTACAGGTAACGATTCGAAGTTCGCCGTCGGGAAGATCCCGCCGCTGATTGCGCCATCTTTAACAAAATATTGCGCGACCTGGCTGGAGTCCTGATATGCCTTGTCAGCATTCAGCACCGTTGCCGGGTTGTCATCGGAACTGTTGATTTGTACGGTTATGACCTCTTCAGCATCATGCAAAGCGCGTACTGATTCAGCAATGGTGTATACCGTTGTTCTGAACGATAACGGATCTTGCAATGCCCGTTTGTCATCTTTATGCCATAAATATGAACCGTTTAACGCATCGCGAATCTCTTTTGCCGAGTCAGCCAACTGCGGGAAAGGACGCACGGCAATTGACTGCGGCAGTACCGGAGCGACGTTACCATTCAACGCTTCCAGACTCATAGCGAAAACCACCGGGCTGACATTCAGCAACTGACGTGCCGAACGAACTGCTTCGATAGCGTAGGCTGTCCCGACGCTGTTGTTCGACAAAATCGCCAGCATATCTTTACCCTGCGGCACCAGTGGCTTAAGTCCCACTTTCGCCAGCGCGTCACCACCGCTCATTTGCACGCCATTGACTCGGGCTTTCCATTCCCCCATCATCACCAGACCAACGTGCGAAGCGAGCATAATATCCGCTGCGCCGATGCTTCCCCGCGCCGGAATTAACGGTGTAACGCCGCGATTAATAAATTCAGCATACAACTCGGCAATATAAGGCTGCGCGCCGGTTTGCCCATGCAGCATGGTATTTAAACGTAATACCATTGAAAGGCGTGCCAGATAATCCGGTAACATCGGACCAACGCCCGCAGAATGGGCGCGCAGCGCGGCAGCATTAAATTTTTTCGACGCATCAATCACCTCAGGCGTTAAATTTCCTTTGGCATCAAATATCGGCTGGTCTTTATTTAGCCCCACGCCTACGGTTAAACCATAAACGGGTGTTCCAGAATGCGCGGCGGTCATCACCAGATCATAACTTTTTTCCATTCTGTCCAGAGCTTTCGGCGCGATTTTGACGTCGTTATCACCTAACGCAATTGACCAGGCCTGGTCAATTGAAAGATGTTCGCCATCCAGAGTAATGGTTGATTTCGCCATCGCGATGGAGCAAACGCTCCAGAGCACAACGGTGACAGTGACTCTTCGTATCAATCCTTTCATTGTGTTTCCTTATCATGATGAGTTTAACAACGGGTTACTGCGACAACGTTTTAATTTGTTCTATCTGTTTTCCCCCGCCGGACAATACTGGTCACCAGGCGAGCGGCAACTTTCGCGGTTAAATTATCGCGATCCAGGTCCGGGTTAAGTTCGGCAATATCCGCCGCAATCAACTTCTCGCTACCGCCGATTAAATTCACAATGGCTTCAGTAATATTTAACGGCACGCCTAACGGTGATGGCGCAGAAACGCCGGGCGCCTGAAAACCAGGTAAAACATCGAGACAAATCGTTAAATAAATGGCGTCACACGCCTGAATATCTGCCGAGAGCGCATTAGCGACCTCATGCAAACCACGTTCAAATTGCAGAGATTCATCCAGCCAATAACGCACACCAAATTCATCAGCCCGATCAAATAACGCCTGGGTATTTGCAAAACGACTTATTCCCAGAACGCGATAATTAAACGGTTTGCCATGCTGCGCATTCCACTCTTGCATCTGACGAAACGGCGTACCTGAATTGGCTTTTTCCGCCATCCGTAAATCAAAATGCGCGTCAAGGTTCACAATCAGTAACCGCTGAATATCAGGACGCGACTGCATAATCCCCTGAAACGTTCCCCACGCCACTTCATGACCACCGCCCAGAACCACCGGTAAACTGCCGCGCGCAATGGCTGTAGATACGTTGGCCGCCAGAAGATTTTGTGCGGACTCCAGCGCGTGGTCCTCGCTTTGTACATCGCCCATATCGAAAATAGCGCCTTCACAGAGCACCGGCATATTGCCCAACATGCTGCGCAACGCGCCCGGTCCGCCTGCTGCACCCGCTCGCCCACCATTACGTTGCACCCCGTCATCAACGGCAAAACCAATCAGCGTACAACCGCCGTGGCTTTGTTCACTAAACGGTTGCACATGCTGATGCCAGCGAGTGCTGATGCCGATTTCCTGCGAGTCAACACGCCCACTCCACGGCAATAATGTTTGCTTCATTACCAACTCCTTTTTCCGCCGACAATAAGCCCCTGGCAAGGCTGATGCCCAAACCAGTAAGCCAGTTCACGTGGATGGTTAAGATCCCAGACCGCCATATCCGCCCGTAATCCCGGTGCAAGTTCACCCCGGTCAATAAGTCCAAGTGCCTTTGCCGCATGACGCGTAACGCCCTGAACGGCTTCCAGCGGCGTCATGCGAAACAGCGTACAGGCCATATTGATCATCAATGGCAATGACATATTGGGAGACGTTCCGGGGTTATGGTCCGTGGAGATAGCAATCGGCACGCCCGCTGCCCGCAAAGCAGCAATCGGCGGCAGATGGGTTTCGCGCAGGAAGTAATAAGCACCGGGGAGCAGTACCGCCACCGTTCCAGCCATTTTCATGGCGGCGATCCCCGACTCGCTAAGGTATTCCAGATGATCGCAGGAGAGTGCAGAAAACGCCGCCGCCAGCGCAGCGCCTTGCTGGTCAGAAAGCTGTTCGGCATGCAGTTTTACAGGCAATCCATAGTGTTGCGCTTTACTGAAGACGCGCCGTACCTGGTCTGGGCTAAAGGCGATGTTTTCACAAAAAGCGTCAACTGCATCAATCAGCCCCTGTTCATGCAACACGCCCATCCAATCGCAAAGCGCCGTAATGTAATCATCACTGCGCCCGGCAAACTCTGACGGCAAGCTGTGCGCCCCAAGAAACGTAGACTGAATACGTAATCCTGTAGATTCCTGCAAGCGGCGGATAACGCGCAAACAGCGCGCTTCATCTTCCAGCGTCAAGCCATAACCAGATTTTATTTCCAGCGTACTGACGCCTTCACGCAACCAGTTTTGTAGTCGCTGCGCCGCCAGTTCAAACAGTTGTGTTTCGCTGGCCGCCCGCGTGGCATTGACGGTAGATAAGATCCCGCCGCCCGCTCTGGCGATATCTTCATAAGCCACGCCTTGCAGCCGCATCTCAAACTCATTCGCCCGCTGGCCGCCATACACCAGATGCGTATGGCAATCCACCAGACCGGGGGTCAGCAACTTACCCTGCAGGTCGTGTTCCTCTGTAATGTCAGCCATCAGTTCGCGAGGGATCTGCGTGGCCTTGCCAAGCCAGACAATAGTGTCGCCACGGCTGATTAATGCACCATTTTCAATCACTCCCCAATCGTTAGCGGAAAGCGTCGCCAGCGTGGTATTTCGCCAGAGCGTTAATGCACTCATAAGGATTTTTCCCCTCGTAGATAATAAAGCCACCAGCCCGCCAGCTCACCGACGGAGACTTTTTTCCGTGGTACGAAACGCCAGGGCTTGCCATCAGTCGCAACCAGCCATAACAACATATTTGCCGCAACAAACACCCTTTTCTCGCCGCTTACCCACTCCCCTTCACACAGCGTGAACAGGCCCGCTTGCGCAAGTGATGGCGGAAGCCAGTCAACGGCACTTTGCACCCGCAACATCCCCGTATCGCCTTCCCGCGCCATGACATTGAGATCGCGAACTGCACCGCCCATCAGCTGGCAATCTGGCCTGGCTTCTCCGGGAAAAATTAAGGCGGGATCGTGACGTTGCAGGTTGATTATCGAATCGGCAAACGTCAGCCTCACCCCTTCCCCATCGAGAATGGCGAGGCCACGTACCACACCAGGCCACGCCGAAAAAGGACCGTCCTGGCTGACATTGGCCATACTGATGCGTAACAGCCAGTTTTCATCATCAGGCCAGGCATGCAGTTGTCGCGTAAAACCCCCGCCGTTGCGCCACGGTTGCAAGGGCTTATCCATTGCAGATATCAGCATTGGTTCCATATTACGACTCGGGATAAATAGTCTGGGCAGGAACGCTGGTAGTACGTTTTGCCCACGGGTAATAAATAACGGCAGTAATTAACAAGCCGATAATCCAGGAAATATCCGCCCCGCCCATCAGTACAGAAATGGGTCCCTGATACAGTTTTTGATTCAGGAAGGGGATCTGCACCAGCACACCAATTCCGTAGCAAACCAACGCGGTTTTGTTATACGCGCCATAGCGTCCCTCCGGGGTATAAAGTGCTGGAATATCGGTTTTACCTTGTGAGATGAAGTAGTAGTCGATGAGATTGATAGCGCTCCACGGCACAAATACCGTCAACAGCAGCAGAACGAAGTTTTTGAAATTATTCAAAAAGTCTGCGCTTGCCGCCAGCGCGACGACCATCGACAACAGCACGAAGCCCACAACGTAGGCAGCACGAACACGCTGTGAAACCTGGCTGCGATTGTTAAAGGCGCTGACGGTCGCCAGAATCGACATAAAGCCGCCGTAGGCATTCAAACAGTTAACCGTCAGTTTGCCGCAAACAATCACCGTATAAATCAGAATGGCAAACGTTGGCCCGGCTAAATCGCCCATAAAACCAACCTGATCTTTCAGGAAGTTAGCACCGCAAGCAGCAACAAGAACGCCAAAAGTCATGGCACATTGCGCACCAAGCGTGGTTCCCAGAAAGGTGGCAAAGAAGATTGATTTTGCTGGTGTATCAGAGGGTAAATAGCGGGAATAATCAGAGGCGTATGGTGCAAACGTTAATTGCCATCCGGCTGAGAGTGCAATCGTTAATAAGAACACCGATAAGCTAAATGGCTTTTGACCAAATGCCGCAGCCACGTCGTAGTGACCGCTAAGTTGAGTGGCCAGGTAAATAAACCCCAGAATACTTAATATCCCTGCAACACGGCCAACGACGTGAATAAGTTTATAACCGACCAATGCGATCATCGCGGTAAGCATGCCGAAAATAATAATTCCGGTCGATGCTGACTCAAAACCAAATATCCGGTTAATCGCCTGACCGGATAATACCGTACCCGTCGCGGCAAATCCGAGATACATAATAATCACCATCAGTAACGGTAGCGCCGCTCCTTTGACGCCAAAGCGGATACGACTGGAGATCATCTGTGGTAATCCCAGCTTTGCCCCCTGTGACGAGTGCAATGCCATAACCGCGCCGCCGATAATATTACCGATTAATAAACCAATAATTGCTGACATGGCTTCAGAGCCAAAAATAATCGCTAACGCGCCGTCCACCACGGCGGTAATTTGTAAGTTAGCACTTAGCCATAAAGTAAACTGGCTGGAGGGCGCGCCGTGGCGAGCGGACTCAGGAACGGCGTTAATCGTATTTGATTCTAATACTGGTTTTTTACTGCGGATAGGGCTGCTTGATTCCATGAAAAAGTCTCCTGCAAAATGAGAGGTCATTTTTTGAAACAGCAATAGAGGGTCGAGAGATATTTCTCTCGACGATGTAATAAATATTTTTGATAATTATTGTTATACAGGCGGATAACTTCCCGCCTGTATTAGCGCAAATATTAAATAACAGCGTTAATATTTAGCGAATCATCGGCAATTTCAGACCATAATTTTTGGCACATTCAATTGCCGCCTCATAACCCGCATCCGCATGACGCATAACCCCGGAAGCGCAGTCATTCACCAGCACACGCGCCAGACGTTTTTCGGCTTCTTCGCTACCGTCGGCAACAATAACCATCCCGGCGTGTTGTGAATACCCCATCCCGACGCCGCCGCCATGATGCAGAGACACCCACGTTGCGCCACCTGCGGTATTGAGCAGACCATTGAGCAACGGCCAGTCAGAAACCGCGTCACTGCCATCGAGCATGCTTTCAGTTTCGCGGTTCGGGCTGGCGACAGAACCGGTATCAAGATGATCGCGACCAATCACAATCGGTGCTTTTAGTTCACCGTTGCGCACCATTTCGTTGAATGCCAGCCCCGCCAGGTGACGCTCACCAAGCCCCAGCCAGCAAATACGTGATGGAAGCCCCTGGAAGGCGATACGCTCACGCGCCATATCCAGCCAGCGATGGGTCAGTACGTTATTGGGGAATAGTTCTTTAATTTTGGCATCGGTTTTATAGATATCTTCCGGGTCACCAGACAGCGCCACCCAACGGAACGGGCCTTTGCCTTCACAAAACATGGGACGAATGTAAGCAGGAACGAAGCCCGGGAAATCGAAGGCATTTTGCAGACCTTCGTTGAAAGCCACCTGGCGGATGTTGTTACCATAATCGACAACCGGGATCCCCATCGCCTGGAAGTCCAGCATCCCCTGAACATGCGCCACGCAACTCTGTGCCGCTTCTTTTTGCAGTCTGGCGTGCTGTTGTGGATCCTGCTGTGCAGCACGCCATTGTTCTACGCTCCAGCCCATTGGCAGGTAACCATAGACCAGATCGTGAGCGGAGGTCTGGTCGGTCACCAGATCCGGTTTGATCGCTCCCTGATACGCACGTTTCACCAACTCAGGAACAATTTCCGCCGCATTGCCCAGCAGCGCGATAGAAACGGCTTCTTTGCGTTCGGTGTGGTATTTAATCAGCGCCAGTGCATCATCAAGATCTTTCGCTTGTTTATCGACATAACGGGTACGCAGACGGAAGTCGATGCTACTTTGTTGGCACTCGATATTTAATGAACAAGCCCCCGCCAGAGTCGCCGCCAGCGGTTGTGCACCGCCCATACCACCGAGCCCCGCGGTCAGGATCCATTTTCCACTTAGCGAATTGTTGTAGTGCTGGCGACCTGCTTCGACAAAAGTTTCGAACGTCCCCTGCACAATGCCCTGACTACCAATGTAGATCCACGAGCCAGCGGTCATCTGGCCGTACATGAACAGACCTTTGCGATCCAGTTCATTGAAGTGATCCCAGTTGGCCCATTGCGGCACCAGGTTAGAGTTGGCAATCAGCACGCGTGGCGCGTCAGTATGAGTTTTAAACACGCCCACGGGTTTACCGGACTGTACCAACAGCGACTCATCAGGCTCGAGATTTTTTAGTGATTCGAGGATCTGGTCGAAACATTCCCAGTTACGCGCCGCGCGGCCAATGCCACCGTATACCACCAGATGCTGTGGATTTTCGGCTACGTCGGGATCAAGGTTGTTCTGCAACATCCGATAGGCAGCTTCGATCTGCCAGTTTTTACAATGCAGTTGAGTTCCTTGTGGCGCATGGATAACGCGGCTGGTGTCAATACGAGGGTCTGAAGGCTTACTCATGAATCTTCTCCTGTTACTGGATAAAATTAAATGCTGTCATCGCCCAGAAAAAAATGAGCGAAGGAATACAGAAACGGTTTATATAATCTCCGTTTATAATTTCGTATTATCAATTCATTTGGTGAATTTCATTTGTTCTGGAATATTCACCCTGAATGTAAATTCAAAAAAACTGCCAACGCTTTGTATGCGATTTCAATATGCTTAATTTAACTTTTGGAAAAAGTGATATTGTTGGCAAAATATTTTCTCATTTGAACATATGAATATGATGAGATTGCAAGATGTCTATAATTTAATTATCTGAGAAATGCGTTAATAACAACCAGACATTAACATAACACCAGGTAACCCGACACCACGCAGTGCGCATAACTCGATGATATTTAAAATAAGATCTTCATTATTTGTCATAAAAACATGTTGTATTATCATCAATAATTCATTTATTTTACTCCCACTTTGATAATTAAAAAACGGCAAGCAATGGATAGTTACCGCCGTAAGAACAGGCGTAAAAATAACTCTTAAAATATATATTCTGGGAATTATCATTTTTCATATTTTACAATCCGGTGTCGATAATTCACCTCCTTTATAACAACAACCCTCTTTGGCACTCGGCATTTTTATCTTGTATTCATCGTCATTGCTGAATACACTACGCGCGTTTTCTTTCCTTTTTGCTGGCTGCTGACCGGAAAGACAAAATTACCCTCGCAATACAGGGGGTTGATTAACGTCTATATTTCAGGACAGCGTTATGCATCATCTTTCGAGGCTTGATAAAGCCTTTCTGCGCAAAGGGATCCAACTTTCCCGCGCCAACAATATTGTTTCATTATCTCGTCAATCAGGTGCCAGTGCCCGCGTACTGCTGCCGGACGAACTGCCGCTAGAAGAAAAAGCAGTGACACAACTGCTTGATTTTGCAGAAGTGAAGCTACCAGATCATCCAGGTTATGTACGCCAGACGTGCGCGACGCCAGATTTTCACCCCGGCAATGGCGTCCCCGTTGGCGCAGTGGTGGCCTCAACGCCGGATTTAATCATTCCCGCCGCCATCGGCACCGATATTTCTTGTGGCATGCGACTGCTGACGACTGGATTAACACTTGCGCAAGCCGAAGCGCATAAAGACGTCATCACTCAGCGGTTAACGCAAGTGTTACTGCAAAATGAGCGCGATGTTCCGTTATCTGCACGAGCGTTCACCGCGCTTTTTGATGGCGGACCGGCAAATTGTGTGTCGGCCTTGCCATCAGCGGGTCTCTGGACACGCACGAATATCCCCCGGATGGCGCAAGAAATTGACCGCTGCATTGGGCTGAACGAGCATGACAGTCATTCGCGTTATGCCCCACCCGCCCTGCTGGCAACGGACCGCGCATTACTCCGCGATCCTTGTCTTGGTACGCCGGGTTCAGGTAATCATTTTATTGAACTTCAGGTGGTTGATAGCGTGGTCGATCGCCATGTGGCCTGGCAACAAGGGCTGAAAATGGGCGATATCGTGGTGATGATCCATAGCGGATCGCGAGATGTCGGATTTTACGTCGGACGACGCTGGATGGATCGCGCCCGTGCAGCCTGGCCCGCCGGGCATAAACATCCACAAAGCGGATTATATGCTCTGGGCGGTGAGCTGGCGGAGGAATACCTGCAGGCTATGGGAATGGCGGCGCGTTACGCGTGGTTAAATCGCGTGACCATTGCGGAAATGGTTCGCGTATGTTTTGCCGATTTATTCCATCAGGATGATTCACATCTGGTGGTGGATGTGCCGCATAACATCATCCTTCGCGAGCATGAAATGAATATTCATCGCAAAGGTGCAACACCGGCACGCACGGGCGATCTGGCGTTAATCCCCGGTTCAATGGGCGATTATTCGTGGCTTGCGGTAGGTTGTGGCAACCCGGAGTGGCTGTGGTCTTGCAGTCACGGAGCTGGACGCAGCCAGCGTCGGCAGGCCATGCGCTCGCGCGCGACTGAAGAGTCAACGTTGCCGTGGCAATGCGTCACATTGCGCGAAGAACGACGTCTTGAAGAAGCGCCTGCTGCTTATAAAGATATTGGTCCGGTTATCGAAGCCCAACAAGAAGCCGGATTAATTCAGCCAGCGGTCAGATTTCGACCGTGGTTAACGTTTAAGGCATAAAAAAGGCCATCATACGATGGCCAACCATGTCGAAACCGACAGCCCTTCGCCATTCCTGTAGAGGGACGCGGCGAGGGCTATTTCTTATTACAGGTATTTATTTCAGAACAGTTTTCAGTGCTTCACCGATATCCGCCAGGCTGCGAACGGTTTTCACGCCTGCGGCTTCCAGAGCGGCGAATTTCTCATCCGCAGTCCCTTTACCACCAGCGATGATGGCGCCTGCGTGACCCATACGTTTGCCTTTCGGCGCAGTCACACCAGCAATGTAACCCACAACGGGCTTGGTGACGTGCTCTTTGATGTACGCAGCCGCTTCTTCTTCAGCGCTACCGCCAATCTCACCGATCATCACGATCGCTTCGGTCTGCGGATCTTTTTCGAACATTTCGAGGATGTCGATAAAGTTAGAGCCAGGGATCGGGTCGCCGCCGATACCGACACAGGTCGACTGACCGAAACCGTAATCCGTGGTCTGTTTAACCGCTTCATAGGTCAGCGTACCGGAACGGGAAACGATACCCACTTTACCTGGTTTGTGAATGTGGCCCGGCTGGATACCGATTTTGCATTCACCCGGAGTGATTACGCCCGGGCAGTTCGGGCCGATCATGCGTACGCCTGCTTCATCCAGCTTCACTTTCACGGTCAGCATATCCAGCGTCGGGATGCCTTCAGTGATGGTGATAATCAGTTTGATGCCTGCATCAATAGCTTCCAGAATGGAGTCTTTGCAGAACGGAGCCGGTACGTAGATAACAGAAGCGGTAGCGCCAGTAGCAGCAACAGCTTCACGCACGGTGTTGAACACAGGCAGGCCAAGGTGGGTTGTGCCGCCTTTACCTGGAGTTACGCCGCCAACCATTTTGGTACCGTATGCAATGGCTTGTTCAGAGTGGAAAGTCCCCTGGCTACCAGTAAAGCCCTGGCAGATAACCTTGGTGTTTTTATCAATTAAAATGGACATTATTTCCCCTCCACTGCGGCAACAACCTGCTGAGCTGCATCCGTCAGACCTTTTGCTGCAATAATATTCAGGCCGCTGTCAGCCAGTTTCTTCGCGCCGAGTTCGGCGTTGTTACCTTCCAGACGTACCACGACCGGTACGTTAACACCCACTTCCGCTACCGCGCCGATGATACCGTCAGCGATCAGGTCGCAACGAACGATACCGCCGAAGATGTTAACCAGAACGGCTTTCACTTTGTCGTCAGAGAGGATGATTTTGAATGCTTCGGTTACACGTTCTTTGGTTGCGCCGCCGCCAACGTCCAGGAAGTTAGCTGGTTCGCCGCCGTGCAGTTTAACGATGTCCATGGTGCCCATCGCCAGACCTGCGCCGTTAACCATACAACCGATGTTGCCGTCCAGCGCAACGTAGTTCAGTTCCCACTGTGCAGCTTGTGCTTCACGCGGATCTTCCTGCGACTGGTCACACATTTCGCGCAGATCAGGTTGGCGGAACAGTGCGTTACCGTCAGCGCCCAGTTTGCCGTCGAGGCAAATCAGATCGCCCTGTTTAGTGATGACCAGCGGGTTGATTTCGATCAGCGCCAGATCGCGCTCCAGGAAAATGGTCGCCAGACCCATGAAGATTTTGGTGAACTGCTGAACCAGTTTACCTTCCAGACCCAGTTTGAACGCCAGCTCGCGTCCCTGATACGGCATCGGGCCAGTCAGCGGATCAAGCGCAACTTTGTGGATCAGGTGCGGAGTTTCTTCCGCCACTTTTTCGATTTCCACGCCGCCTTCGGTAGAGGCCATAAAGACCACGCGACGGGAACTACGGTCTACAACAGCACCAAGATACAGCTCTTTAGCGATATCGGTCGCCGCTTCAACCAGAATCTGGTTAACCGGTTGGCCATTGGCATCTGTTTGATACGTTACCAGACGCTTGCCCAGCCAGTTTTCTGCAAAAGCACGGATGTCTTCTTTGCTGTTTACAACTTTCACACCGCCCGCTTTACCGCGGCCACCAGCGTGAACCTGACATTTCACTACCCACGGACCGGCACCGATTTTTGAAGCGGCTTCTTCTGCTTCGCGCGGAGTAGTACAGGCATAACCCACCGGTGCTGGTAAGCCATAGCGGGCAAACAGTTGTTTTGCCTGATATTCATGTAAGTTCATGTGTTCTGTCCATCCTTCAGTAATCGTTATCTTTTAAACCGTAGACCGAATATTTCGTATCGCTTCCGGGCATTGTCGGATGCGGCGCTTGCGCCTTATCCGACCTACATTGGTGGTCCCGTAGGCCTGATAAGACGCGTCAGCGTCGCATCAGGCTTCAATTGCCGGAGAAGGCGATAATGTCTTATCCGGTCTACAGTGCAGGTGAAACTTAAACTACTACACGTCCAGCAGCAGACGCGTCGGATCTTCCAGCAACTCTTTGATCGTTACCAGGAAGCCCACGGATTCGCGACCATCGATCAGACGGTGATCGTAGGACAGCGCTAGGTACATCATCGGCAGGATCTCAACCTGACCATTCACCGCCATCGGACGATCTTTGATAGCGTGCATACCCAGAATTGCGCTCTGCGGCGGGTTGATGATCGGCGTAGACATCAGGGAACCGAACACACCACCGTTGGTGATGGTGAAGTTACCACCAGTCAGATCTTCAACCGTCAGCTTGCCGTCACGGCCTTTAATGGCCAGTTCTTTGATTTTCTTCTCGATGTCTGCCATGCCGAGGGTATCGACATCACGCAGTACCGGCGTCACCAGGCCGCGCGGCGTAGAAACCGCCATGCTGACGTCGAAATAGTTGTGGTAAACCACATCATCGCCGTCGATAGACGCGTTCACTTCCGGATAACGTTTTAGGGCTTCAACCACCGCTTTCACGTAGAAGGACATAAAGCCCAGACGGATGCCGTGGCGTTTTTCAAACGCTTCACCGTACTGCTTACGCAGATCCATAATCGGCTTCATGTTGACTTCGTTGAACGTGGTCAGCATGGCGGTGGAGTTTTTCGCTTCCAGCAGACGCTCTGCCACACGCTTACGCAGGCGAGTCATCGGCACACGTTTTTCGCTACGTGCAGCCAGGGCCGGTTGCGCCGCCGGAGCAGCCGCTGCCGGAGCAGACTCTTTCGCTGGGGCTTTCGCCAGATGTTTTTCCACATCTTCACGGGTCAGACGACCACCCACACCGGTGCCTTTAATGGCGCTGGCGTCAAGATTGTGTTCAGCCAGCAGGCGACGGATCGCCGGGCTTAACGCATCGTTGTTTTGCTCTTCCAGAGACGCCTGTTGGCGTTGTGCCGGAGTGGACGCTTTCTCTTCAGATTTGGCGCTGGTTTCTTTACCAGCACTGTTGCCTTCACGCAGGCGACCAAGGATCTGACGAGACGTTACGGTTGTACCTTCATCTTCCAGAACCGCATCCAGAATGCCGTCTGCTGATGCCGGTACTTCCAGTACCACTTTGTCAGTTTCGATTTCTACCAGCACTTCATCACGTACGACTGCGTCGCCGGGTTTTTTATGCCAGGTTGCGACGGTGGCATCGGCTACGGATTCAGGCAGGTCAGGGACCAGAATATCTACGCTACTCATTGTGTATCCTTTATTTATTCGACGTTCAGCGCGTCATTAACCAGATCTTGTTGCTGTTTCTGGTGAACGGACATATACCCTACCGCCGGAGAGGCGGAGGCCGGGCGGCCTGCATAACGCAGAGAAGCCCCAAACGGAATCACTTCACGGAAATGATGCTGGCTGCAGTACCATGCGCCCTGGTTGAGCGGCTCTTCCTGGCACCAGACAAAATCCTTGACGTGAGCAAACTGCTGCAACACTTCCTGCATCGCTTTATGCGGGAACGGGTAGAGTTGCTCGATACGCACAATGGCGACATCGTGTTGATTGTTCTTACGACGTTGTTCCAGCAGGTCGTAATAAACCTTACCAGAACACATCACTACGCGCTTCACGCCCTTCGGATCAAGCTCGTCGATTTCACCGATGGCTGGCAGGAAGGTGCCGTTCGCCAGTTCTTCGAGGCTGGAAACCGCCAGCGGATGACGCAGCAGGGATTTCGGCGACATCACGACCAGCGGACGACGCATCCCGCGTAGCGCCTGACGACGCAGCATGTGGTAAACCTGTGCTGGGGTAGACGGTACGCACACCTGCATGTTTTGCTCAGCGCAAAGTTGCAGATAACGTTCCAGACGCGCGGAGGAGTGCTCCGGCCCCTGCCCTTCGTAACCGTGCGGCAGCAACATCACCAGGCCACACATCCGGCCCCATTTCTGTTCGCCAGAGGAGATGAACTGGTCGATAACCACCTGTGCGCCGTTGGCGAAGTCACCGAACTGCGCTTCCCAGATGGTCAGGGTGCGTGGTTCTGCGGTGGCATAACCGTATTCAAACGCCAGCACGGCTTCTTCAGACAGTACGGAGTCCCAGACACGAAATGCGCCCTGGCCGTTATGGATATGTTGCAGCGGCGTGTAAGTGGAACCATTAGACTGATTGTGGATCACCGCGTGGCGGTGGAAGAAGGTACCGCGACCGGAGTCTTCACCCGACAGGCGAACCGGAATGCCTTCGTCAACCAGCGTGGCGTAAGCGAGGTTTTCCGCGCCGCCCCAGTCGAACAGTTTCTCACCGGCTGCCATCGCCTGGCGATCGCCATAAATCTTGGCAACGCGAGACTGCATTTCAACCGCTTCCGGCACCGTGCTGATGCGTTTAGCCAGTTCCTGCAGGCGCTTCATCTCAACTTTGTTCGGGTACTCTTCGTCCCATTCGTGGTTGAGGTACGGCGACCAGGTGAAAGAGTGCATGTTCATCGGACGCCACTCTGCTACCACGCAATCGCCAGCATCCAGCGCATCGCGGTACAGGTTAACCATCTCGGTGGCATCTTCCAGCGTCGCGACTTTTTCCTGCTCCAGCTTGTCAGCGTAGATTTTGCGCGGTGTCGGATGTTTTTTGATTTTCTGATACATCAGCGGCTGGGTTGCGCTCGGCTCGTCGGCTTCGTTGTGGCCGTGACGGCGGTAGCACACCAGGTCGATGAAGACATCACGTTTAAAGGTGTTACGGAAATCGAGCGCCAGACGGGTCACAAAGGCAACGGCTTCCGGATCGTCCGCGTTAACGTGGAAAATCGGTGCCTGAACCATCTTGCCGATATCAGTACAGTACGGCGTAGAACGGGCATCCAGCGGATTAGAGGTGGTGAAACCAACCTGGTTGTTGATAACGATACGTACCGTACCGCCAACTTCATAACCACGCGCTTTCGACATGTTCAGGGTTTCCTGAACCACGCCCTGTCCGGTCACTGCGGCGTCACCGTGGATGGTAATTGGCAGGACTTTGTTGCTGCTCGGCTCATCCAACCTGTCCAGACGGGCACGAACAGAACCGATAACGACCGGGCTTACAATCTCAAGGTGAGACGGGTTAAACGCCAGCGCCAGGTGCACCAGGCCGCCATCGGTCTGGAAGTCAGACGAGAAGCCCATGTGGTATTTCACGTCACCCGTGCCAAGGTGTTCTTTATGTTTACCGGCAAACTCGTCGAACAAGTCTTGCGGTTTTTTACCCAGCACGTTCACCAGCACGTTCAGACGACCACGGTGCGCCATCCCGAGAACCACTTCGCGGGTGCCGCTGTTGCCAGCGTGGCGGATCATCTCTTTAAGCATCGGGATTAACGCGTCACCGCCTTCCAGCGAGAAGCGTTTTGCGCCAGGGAATTTTGCGCCGAGGTAACGTTCAAGACCTTCAGCGGCGGTCAGTTCACTTAAGAAGCGTTTTTTCTCTTCGCTATTGAAAGTCGCGCGACCAGACTCGATACGCTGTTGGATCCAGCGTTTTTCTTCGGTGCTGGTAATGTGCATATACTCGGCGCCAATCGGGCCGCAGTAGGTTTGCTTGAGGGCTTCCAGTAGTTCGCCAAGTTTCATGGTTTCTTTGCCGCTGGCAAATGAACCGACGTTGAAGGTCTCCTGGAAGTCTGCTTCGGTCAGATCGTGGAAAGAAGGATCCAGATCGGCCACTTTATCTTGCTGCCACAGTCCCAGCGGATCGAGATTCGCATGCTGGTGACCACGGAAGCGGTATGCGTTAATGAGCTGCAGGACTTTAACCTGCTTCACATTGGTGTCAGGGTCGGAGATCGTTGAAGAGTAACGTGAAGCGTCTTTCGCCAGGCGGCGGAAATATTCACGCGTTTGAGAGTGGAATTGATCCGGTTTGACTCCCGTACCAGGTAACTGCTGGAACGTCGAACGCCAGTTAGCGTCAACCGAGTCAGGATCGGTTAAGAAGTCTTCATAGAGCTGTTCTATCCAGCTCTGGTTTGCGCCAGAGAGGTAAGAAGAGTCCAACCAGGCTTTCAAAGCGCTGTTCTGCATCGTGATCCCTTAAGCATCTTTTTTATGCTTACTTCGCCGTGGATACTACCACGCACATTTCACATCAGATGTGCGTGCCGGGGTTCACTTGTTGCGGACTTGTCGTGTTTTCTGCGTCCGCTAAGGAACCTTTAAAAACTGTCTTAGTGTCAGGGGCAGTTTTTAAAGATTTCCTGCATTTCTTTGTTACGCCTGATGCGCTGCGCTTATCAGGCCTACGAGTAATGACTTGTAGGCCGGATAAGGCGTTCACGCCGCATCCGGCTCTGGTTGCCTGATGCGACGCTTACGCGTCTTATCAGGCCTACGGTTTATGCATTACGCTGCAATAACATCGACTTGATATGGCCGATGGCGCGCGTCGGGTTCAGCCCTTTCGGACATACACTGACGCAGTTCATGATGCTGTGACAGCGGAATACACTGAATGCATCACTCAAACCGTCGAGGCGCTCGTCAGTCTCGGTATCACGGCTATCGATCAGGAAACGATATGCCGCTAACAAGCCTGCCGGGCCGATAAACTTATCGGGATTCCACCAGAAAGACGGACAAGAGGTTGAACAACATGCGCAGAGAATACATTCATACAGCCCGTCGAGTTTTTCGCGCTGCTCTGGCATCTGTAAATGCTCGCGAGCTGGCGGATTTTGCCCATTATTCAACAGGTAAGGTTTGATTTTCTCATATTGCGCATAGAATTGTCCCATGTCTACCACCAAATCGCGGACAACCGGTAAACCAGGTAACGGGCGAATTACAATTTTCTTACCCGGCTGGTTGAGTGCCGAAATTGGGGTAATACAGGCCAGACCATTCTTACCGTTCATGTTCAGACCGTCGGAACCACATACCCCTTCACGGCAGGAGCGGCGGAACGACAGACTGGGATCTTTCTCTTTCAACTGGATAAGCGCATCCAGCAGCATCATGTCGCGACCTTCATCCGCTTCCAGGATGTAATCCTGCATACGCGGAGCATCATCAACATCCGGGTTATAGCGATAAATTGAAAACTCGAGTCTCATTTTCCTGTCTCCGCATTAGTAAGTACGAATCTTCGGCGGGAATGCCGGGCGCAGTTTCGGTTCCATGTTGACGCTTCGGCGCGTCATGGATTCCGACTCTGGCAGATACAGGGAGTGGCACAGCCAGTTTTCATCATCGCGATCCGGGAAGTCGAAGCGGCTATGCGCGCCACGGCTTTCGGTACGGAAGTTGGCAGAAACAGCCGTTGCATACGCCGTTTCCATCAGGTTATCCAGTTCCAGGCACTCAACGCGCTGGGTGTTGAACTCGCTGGAAGTGTCATCCAGGCGGGCATTTTTCAAACGCTCGCGGATCACTTTCAACTGCTCAAGACCTTTCGCCATCGCATCACCTTCACGGAAGACCGAGAAGTTATGCTGCATACATTCTTGCAGCGCTTTACGAATCGCCACCGGATCTTCACCGTTACGATTGTTGTTCCAGCGGTTCAGGCGATTGAGAGACGCTTCAACATCAGACTCCCTGGCATCGCGCAGTACGCCCTGCTCGGCAATAGACTCTTGCAGATGCAGACCTGCCGCACGACCAAATACCACCAGGTCCAGCAGCGAGTTGCCGCCCAGACGGTTGGCGCCGTGTACGGATACGCAGGCAATTTCACCTACCGCGAACAGCCCAGGGATCACCACATCTTCGCCTTTCTCGTTCACGGTCAGCGCCTGACCGGTCACTTTAGTCGGAATACCGCCCATCATGTAGTGACAGGTTGGGATTACCGGAATCGGCTCTTTCACCGGATCGACGTGAGCGAAGGTACGGGAGAGTTCCAGGATACCCGGCAGACGGGATTCAAGAACTTCTTTACCCAGATGGTCAAGCTTCAGTTTTGCGTGTGGTCCCCACGGACCATCACAGCCGCGACCTTCACGAATTTCGATCATGATGGAACGCGCCACCACGTCACGGCCCGCCAGGTCTTTGGCGTTCGGCGCATAACGCTCCATAAAGCGTTCGCCATGTTTGTTCAGCAGATAACCGCCTTCACCACGGCAACCTTCGGTTACCAGTACGCCCGCACCTGCAATACCTGTCGGGTGGAACTGCCACATTTCCATATCCTGCACCGGTACGCCTGCACGGATAGCCATGCCGACACCGTCGCCAGTGTTAATGTGGGCGTTAGTGGTGGACTGATAAATACGCCCTGCCCCGCCAGTCGCCAGCACGGTAGCGCGAGCTTTAAAGTAAACCACTTCACCAGTTTCGATACACAGTGCGGTACAACCAACCACCGCGCCATCGGCGTTTTTCACCAGATCCAGCGCATACCATTCGGAGAAAATAGTGGTGTGGTTTTTCAGGTTCTGCTGATAAAGCGTGTGCAGCAATGCGTGACCAGTACGGTCGGCAGCCGCCGCAGTACGTGCCGCCTGCTCGCCGCCGAAGTTTTTCGACTGACCGCCAAACGGACGTTGATAGATACGACCATCATCAAGGCGCGAGAACGGTAGGCCCATATGTTCCAGTTCCAGAATCGCTTCCGGCCCAGTTTTACACATATATTCAATCGCGTCCTGGTCACCGATATAGTCCGACCCTTTTACGGTGTCGTACATATGCCATTCCCAGTTATCTTCATGGGTATTACCCAGCGCAACGGTAATGCCGCCCTGCGCAGACACGGTATGGGAACGGGTCGGGAAAACTTTAGAGAGCAGCGCACAGGTCTGGCCGCTCTGGGAAATTTGTAGCGCCGCGCGCATACCTGCGCCTCCGGCACCAATCACAACTGCATCAAATTCTCTGACTGGCAATTTCATCACACACCCCACACCACAACGAATCCATAAATCACGTAAACCACCAGTGCAACGACAATCACCAGTTGCAGAATCAGGCGCAAGGCCAGCGGTTTAACGTAGTCGGTCAACACCTGCCACATGCCGATCCAGGCATGGATCAAAATGGAAAACAGTGCCAGCAGAGTGAAGACTTTAGTGAACGCAGAGGCAAAGAAACCAATCCAGACGTCATATGTCAGTTCGCCACTGATAGCAAAAAAACCGACCATATAAATGATGTAAAGCGTCAGGACGATAGCAGTAGCGCGAACGAGGATGAAATCATGTACGCCATTGCGTCCTAATGCGGAGGCGTTGCTTACCATACGAGGACTCCTGCAAGAATTGAAAGCACGACAGTAATGACAAAGGAGATTTTGGCAGAGCGTTTACCCGCTTCGAATGTTTCTTCCAGATAGCCAAAATCCATCATCATGTGGCGAATACCTACGACGACGTGATATGCCAGAGCGGTAAGGATGCCCCACATGATAAATTTCACGAAGAAGCTGCCCATAATGGCGGAAGCTTGCTCGAAACCTTCAGGGGAAGAGAGGCTGGTACCCAGAAGCCACAGCAGGATGCCCACTGCAACAAACGTAATCACACCGGAAACGCGATGAAGAATGGACGCTATCGCCGTGATGGGGAACCGGATGGTCTGTAGGTCCAGATTAACAGGTCTTTGTTTTTTCACATTTCTTATCATGAATAACGCCCACATGCTGTTCTTATTATTCCCTGGGGACTACGGGTACAGAGGATAACTTTCTGTTACCTGGAGACGTCGGGATTTCCTTCCTCCGGTCTGCTTGCGGGTCAGACAGCGTCCTTTCTATAACTGCGCGTCATGCAAAACACTGCTTCCAGATGCGAAAACGACACGTTACAACGCTGGGTGGCTCGGGATTGCAGGGTGTTCCGGAGACCTGGCGGCAGTATAGGCTGTTCACAAAATCATTACAATTAACCTACATATAGTTTGTCTGGTTTTATCCGGAACAGTGATCTGGGTCACGATAACAACATTTATTTAATTTTTAACCATCACATTTGACAATCATTCAACAAAGTTGTTACAAACATTACCAGGAAAAGCATATAATGCGTAAAAGTTATGGGGTCACTATTTCACCGAAGATTAACTTATGTAACAGTGTAGAAGTATTGACCAATCCATTCGAGACAGTTATTAGTGATAGACAGGTTTAATAATTCGGATTGCTAAGTGCTTGATTCGCCGTTTATTCGTCATCAATGAATTCTTTACCTGCAAGCGCCCAGAGCTCTGTACCCAGGTTTCCTCTCTTCCACAGAGCGGCGAGCCAAATAACAAACGGGTAAAGCCAGGTTGATGTGCGAAGGCAAATTTAAGTTCCGGCAGTCTTATGCAATAAGGCGCTAAGGAGACCTTAAATGGCTGATACAAAAGCAAAACTCACCCTCAATGGGAACACAGCTGTTGAACTGGATGTGCTGAAAGGCACGCTAGGTCAAGATGTTATCGATATCCGTACGCTTGGTTCAAAAGGCGTATTCACCTTTGACCCTGGTTTCACTTCAACAGCATCCTGCGAATCTAAAATTACTTTTATTGATGGTGATGAAGGTATTTTGCTGCATCGTGGCTTCCCGATCGATCAGCTGGCAACCGATTCTAACTACCTGGAAGTTTGCTACATCCTGTTGAATGGTGAAAAACCAACCCAGGAACAGTATGACGAATTCAAAACTACAGTGACTCGTCATACCATGATCCACGAACAGATCACCCGTCTCTTCCACGCTTTCCGTCGCGACTCGCATCCGATGGCGGTAATGTGCGGTATTACTGGTGCGCTGGCGGCGTTTTATCATGACTCTCTGGACGTCAATAACCCGCGCCATCGTGAAATCGCCGCGTTCCGCCTGTTGTCGAAAATGCCGACCATGGCAGCAATGTGCTACAAATATTCCATCGGGCAGCCGTTTGTTTACCCGCGTAATGACCTCTCCTACGCTGGAAACTTCCTGCACATGATGTTCTCCACGCCGTGCGAACCGTATGAAGTCAATCCGATTCTGGAACGTGCTATGGACCGCATTCTGATCCTGCACGCTGACCACGAACAGAACGCCTCTACTTCTACCGTACGTACCGCAGGTTCTTCGGGCGCAAACCCGTTTGCCTGTATCGCGGCAGGTATTGCTTCTCTGTGGGGACCAGCACACGGCGGCGCCAACGAAGCTGCACTGAAAATGCTGGAAGAAATCAGCTCGGTTAAACACATTCCGGAATTTGTTCGTCGTGCGAAAGACAAAAATGACTCTTTCCGTCTGATGGGCTTCGGTCACCGTGTGTACAAAAACTACGACCCGCGCGCGACTGTAATGCGTGAAACCTGCCATGAAGTGCTGAAAGAGCTGGGTACCAAAGATGACCTGCTGGAAGTGGCCATGGAGCTGGAAAACATCGCGCTGAACGACCCGTACTTTATCGAGAAGAAACTGTACCCGAACGTCGATTTCTACTCTGGTATCATCCTGAAAGCGATGGGCATTCCGTCTTCCATGTTCACCGTCATCTTCGCCATGGCCCGTACCGTTGGCTGGATCGCTCACTGGAGCGAAATGCATAGTGACGGCATGAAGATTGCCCGTCCGCGTCAGCTTTACACTGGTTACGAAAAACGCGACTTTAAAAGCGACATCAAGCGTTAACCATTGATTGCATGACAGTAAATCCTTCTAACCCGTCTTTTCTATGGCGGGTTATTTTTATTTGCCTAAACACAAAAAATTGTAAAGATAAAATCCATTATCGGACCAACATAGATATTGTAAAAAAATAACACTGCTCATTTTGTGATCAGCCTGATGATTTTTTATTACACCCTCCAGATAGCAACATTTTTAACCTCATGAAAATGAGGGGAATCTCTAATAAACCTGCATCCTTTTCATTAAGCAATTAATTCACCGCATCAATTAATTGGCCTTATGTTTAATACAGTTAACAATGTTTTTAAGTAAAACTAAAAACATTTGATATTCAAGTAAGTTATTCTGGTACCGCTATACTTTTTCTATTTCCTTAAAGGACTCCGTTATGTTTAAAGGACAAAAAACACTGGCGGCGCTGGCCGTATCTCTGTTAATTTCAGCCCCTGTTTATGCTGCAAATGAAGGCTCTGGTGAAATTCACTTTAAAGGTGAAGTTATTGAAGCGCCTTGTGAAATTAAGCAAGAAGACATTGATAAACAAGTAAATCTTGGTGAGGTGACCAAGACCCGCATCAACCAGGATCATCACAGTGCATTAACGCCTGTCGATATTCATTTAGTTAACTGTGACCTGCCAAATTCCGATAACGGTTCTGGTTCCGTAGTATCAAAAGTCTCGGTAACCTTTGACAGTTCGGCGAAAACCACGGGAGCCTCACCAATGCTCAGTAACACCAGTGCTGGTGAAGCCACTGGTGTTGGCGTGCGCTTAATGAACAAAGACCAGTCCAACATCACTCTGGGTTCAGAAAGTCCAGATATTGGGCTGGAACCAACAGCCACAGAACAAACACTAAACTTCTTCGCCTGGATGGAGCAGATTGATAACGGCACTCCCGTGACGGCGGGTGAAGTCACTGCCAACGCGACCTATGTGCTGGATTATAAATAATCACCGCGTCGTCATTGATTAATCTATACATATGACAGCGACGTATTACGGCGGCAAGTTAGCCGCCTTTCTTCAAATATTTATCAGGTATGGATGCCGTGAATATTTACCGAGTTTCTGTTTTATCCTGCCTGACAATGGCTATCCCCTCTGCATTGGCAGTGGAGTTTAACCTTAACGTCCTTGATAAATCGATGCGCGATAGCGTTGATATTTCTCTGCTCAATGAAAAAGGCGCTATCGTCCCCGGTGATTATTTTGTTAGCGTCGTTGTTAATAATATTCAAATCAGCAGTGGGCAATCTATTCACTGGCAAAAAGCCAACGACAAAACAATTCCCTGTATCAATGATTCCCTGTTGAGTAAATTTGGCCTTAAAGAAAAAATCCGCCAGACATTGCCGCAGGTTAATCAGTGTTTTGATTTTAGCGGCCTGCCGGAAATCGTCTTTACGTTTGATCAGACCAACCAACAACTTAATATCACGATTCCACAAGCCTGGCTGGCATGGCATTCAGACAACTGGGCGCCGCCTGAAACATGGGATGCCGGAGTTTCGGGTATCTTGCTGGACTACAACCTGTTTGCCAGCACTTATCGTCCGCAGGAAGGGAGCAGTAATACCAATCTGAATGCTTACGGTACAACGGGTATTAACGCCGGAGCATGGCGTTTGCGTAGCGATTACCAGCTCAACCAGTCCGACAATGGTGATGTGCATAATCAATCCGGGGCCATTTCCCGAACCTATCTGTTTCGCCCGCTACCACAACAAGGCTCCAGATTAACGCTTGGCGAAACCGATCTCAGCTCCAATATTTTTGACGGTTTTTCGTATACCGGTGCCTCCCTGACCAGCGATGACCGAATGCTTCCCTGGGAATTACGCGGATACGCACCGCAAATTAGCGGTGTGGCGCAAACTAACGCTACCGTCACCATAAGCCATACCGGACGCGTCATTTATCAGAAAAAAGTCCCGCCTGGCCCGTTTATCATTGATGACCTGAATCAGTCAGTTCAAGGCACACTGGATGTCAAAGTGACGGAGGAAGATGGTCGGGTTAATAATTTCCAGGTATCCGCAGCATCAACGCCTTTTCTGACCCGCCAGGGGCAGGTGCGTTATAAACTTGCAGCGGGTCGTCCGCGTCCTTCGTTGTCTCATCATACTGAAAACGAAACGTTTTTAAGTAATGAAGCTTCCTGGGGGGTGCTCTCCAATACTTCACTGTATGGCGGGTTGATTCTCGCCGGGGACGATTATCATTCTGGCGCGCTGGGTATAGGGCAAAATATGCTGTGGCTGGGGGCGCTCTCCTTCGACGTCACCTGGGCTAAAAGTCGTTTTGATAATCAACCGGACGAGAAAGGTTACAGTTATCGCTTCAACTACAGTAAACGGATAGATGCCACCGACAGTCTTCTTTCGATAGCGGCATATCGTTTCTCCGACCGCCATTTCCATAGCTACGCCAATTATATCGATCATAAATACAATGACGCTGATGCTCAGGATGAAAAAAGGACAATCAGCCTTTCCGCCGGGCAACCCATTACGCCGCTGAATCTCAACCTGTACGTCAACGTGTTGCGTCAAACCTGGTGGAATGCGGAGTCCTCCACAACCGCCAATATTACCGCTGGCTTTAACGTTGATATCGGTGACTGGAAAGATATTTCCGTCTCAACCTCATTTAACACCACACATTACGAAGACAAAGCTCGTGATAACCAGATTTACCTGTCCATTTCATTGCCTATTGGTGACGGTGGCCGCATTGGTTATGACATGCAGGACAGTAAAAATAGTACCTCGCACCGCATGTCGTGGAACGATACCCTGGATGACCGTAACAGTTGGGGAATATCGACCGGCCTGCAATCTGACCGCCCTGACAATGGCGCGCAGGTTAGCGGCAATTATCAGCATCTTAGTTCTGCGGGCGAGTGGGATCTGTCTGGCACGTACGCCGCTAATGATTACAGCTCTGCCAGCACCAGCTGGAGTGGCTCCTTTACTGCTACACGCTATGGCGCTGCGTTTCATCGCCGTAGCTCCACCAACGAACCTCGTCTTATGGTTAGTACAGACGGTGTAGCCGACATTCCGATTCAGGGTAATCTCGACTACACCAACCGTTTTGGCATTGCGGTCGTACCGTTTGTCTCCAGTTACCAACCCTCGACTGTCGCGGTCAATATGAACGACTTGCCCGACGGCGTCACGGTATCCGAAAACGTGGTCAAAGAAACCTGGACGGAAGGTGCGATCGGCTATAAAGCGCTGGCTTCACGTTCTGGAAAAGATGTCAACGTCATCATCCGCGACTCCAGCGGTCATTTCCCACCACTCGGCGTCGATATCCGGCAAGAAGGAAGCGGAATCAGCGTCGGAATGGTGGGGGAAGATGGCCACGCCTGGTTAAGTGGTGTGGGTGAAAGTCAGCGATTCACAATACTTTGGGGTGATAAACAGCGTTGTTTAATTCAGCTTCCCCAGCACCTGGAAGATATGAGTAAACGTCTGATTCTCCCCTGTCATTAATTAAGGAAAAGACAATGACAATTTTTAAAGGAATGCCCCTTATTCTGCTGATCGTGAGCTTATGCAGCCATGCTGCGTTACAGCCCGATCGCACTCGCATCGTGTTTAACGCCAAAGATAAAGCGACCAGCCTGCGGATAGAAAATCGCAGCGATAAACTTCCCTATCTCGCATACTCATGGATAGAAAATGACAAAGGGGATAAAAGCGATGATTTCCTCGTAGCCTTGCCGCCAATCCAACGTCTGGAAGCGAAAGCGACCTCGCAGGCGCGTATCGTCAAGCAATCTTCAACCAGCCAATTGCCGACCGATCGTGAGTCGCTGTTTTACTATAATCTGCGCGAGATCCCCCCCGCTCCGGAAAAAGCAACCGGTCATGCCATTCTTCAAGTTGCTATCCAGAGCCGTATAAAGTTGTTCTGGCGGCCCGCCGGATTACGCAAAAAATCGGGCGAGCATGTGGAATTACAGTTACAGGTCAGTCAGCAGAATAATCAACTTACCCTGAAAAACCCGACCCCTTATTACCTGACCATCGCCTATCTTGGCCGCGATAAAAAAGGCATTCTGCCCGGCTTTAAAAGTACGCTCATAGCGCCTTTTACTTCGGCAATCGCCAGTACGGGTAACTATAACGGCAACCAGTTTTATCTTGGTTATATGGATGACTATGGCGCGTTGCGTATGACGACGCTCAACTGTCAGGGGCCATGCAAAATGCAGCGCGTGGTGGAGGATAAACAATGAGTATAAGCAAAGGACTGTTACTCATTGCCTGTTTGTTATTTCTGCCCTTAAAAAACGCGTTGGCGCTGGACTGTTATTTTGGCGCCTCAGGCGGCTCGGTGGAAAAAGCAGAAACGATTATGCCATTCGCCGTCCCGGCTAACGCCAAAACGGGAGATAAAATCTGGGAATCCGATGATATTAAAATCCCCGTCTATTGTGATAACAATACTAACGGTGATTTCGAAAGTGAGCACGTTTATGCATGGGTAAACCCCTACCCCGGTATGCAGGATCGCTACTATCAACTCGGTGTAACCTATAACGGCGCTGATTATGACGCCAGCCTCGGAAAAAGCCGTATCGATACTAACCAATGCATCGACAGTAAAAAAATTGACATGTATACGCCAGAGCAAATTATCGCTATGGGATGGCAAAATAAAATTTGCTCTGGTGATCCTGCAAATATCCGTAAATCGCGAACATTTATGGCACGTATGCGACTGTACGTCAAACTACGCGAAATGCCGCCGCACGATTACCAAAGCACCCTTAGCGATTACACTATCGTACAATTTGATGGCGCTGGCGGCGTCAACGAAGATCCCTCGGCCAAAAACCTGAAATATCACATCTATGGGCTGGAAAATATTCGCGTTCTTGACTGCAGTGTCGACTTCGCCATTACCCCTGATAATCAGGTCATCGATTTTGGCAAATTTAACGTGCTGGATATTCGCCGTCACAATATAACAAAAACGTTTTCCATCAAAACGACCAAAACCCAAAATGGTGAATGCACCGATGGCTTCAAAGTCAGTTCTTCGTTTTATACCGAAGAAACATTGGTGGAAGGCGATCAGGCGCTGCTCGTGGGGAATGGATTGCGGCTACGTGTGCTGGATGAAAATTCTTCACCCTATACATTCAATAAATATTCTGAATACGCCGACTTTACCAGCGACATGCTGGTCTATGAAAAAACCTATACGGCAGAACTGTCATCTATAAGCGGCACCCCCATTGAGCCCGGCCCCTTTGATACCGTGGTGCTGTTCAAAATTAACTACAACTAAATTCTATTCACGCGGATAGAACGTTGTGTGTATCACTGTCGTTATATTGTTATCAACGTTCTGACCTTCTGGTCAGAACGTTTTCTAACCAGCATATACTCTAAATTATTTTAAAAAACACCCCATCGGTTGACCATAGAAAAAATAATGCAAAAGCCTCCTGGTAAAATACCCCCGAAAAAATCACGGGGGTCATACTCAATCAAAGGGTATTACATTTATTGTTTAAACCAGCAGCAAAGATATTATCGGAATATAGGTAATGACCAACAGAAGTAAAATCAGACTTATCAGTAGTGGCACCGCTTCTCGCATAAATTGTCCGACTGAAACCTGTACGGTATTACACACCAGCAGCATCACCGTTCCGACAGGCGGTGATAACGTTCCTAACGATAAGTTGAGGATCATGATGATGCCAAAATGCACCGGATCAATGCCAAAATGCGCCACCACAGGTTTGAGCAACGGCACTAATATCAGCAGGATGGCGCTGCCTTCAAGGAACATGCCAAGCACCAGCAGCAATAGATTAATAATCAATAAAAAGACGTATTTATTATCGGTCAGAGAGGTCACAAACTCCGCAACCGTAATACCGGCCCGCTCAAGGGAAAATATCCAGCCCAGCGCGGCACTCGCCATAATGATTAACATGACTGACGCCGTGGAACGCGCCGTCTCAGAGAGCGCAGTAAATACATGGCTGATTTTCAGTTCGCGATAAATGACAAAACCAATAAACATCACCAATAATACTGCTACGGCTCCGGCTTCCGTTGGCGTGAAGATATTTGCCCGAATGCCGCCGATAACCGCAACGATTAAAAACAGTGCTGGCCAGGCCTGCACCAGAGCCACCGACACTTCTTTCGGTTTTGGCCAGTGTTCGCTGGAAGGCTTTAAATCGCGACGAATAGCCACCAGCCAGACGGTGACAATCAACATCGCGGCGCACAGCAGTCCCGGAAGGATCCCGGCCATAAACATGGAACCGATGGAGACATCCGCCACCAGTCCGTAAAGGATCAGTGCAATACCCGGTGGGATAATAGGCGTGATCAGCGAGCCGCTGGCAGTTATCGCAGCGGCAAAGCCACGGGAATAACCTTTCTGTTCCATTTCCGGCACCATCATGCGCGACAACATCGCAGCATCCGCCAGGTTAGAAGCACTGACGCCGCCCATCATGGTACTCACCAGAATGTTAGCCCCGCCCAGGCCACCGCGCATTCTACCAACCAACACGTTGGCAATTTGCAAAATACGCGCGGCAATACCGGTATAGCTCATTAGCGTACCTAATAAGATAAAAAACGGAATAGCTAACAGCGAAGGAGTTTGCGTCGTGGCAATCAAACGCTGAATTGCCACCATTAACGGTACGTTTGAATAGCAAAGGAAGTAGGTCAGAATGCCGCAAAACATCGCCAGCCATACCGGCATATTAATAAATAAACAGATGAACATCAGCGGAATGATCATCAGCCAGTTATCCAGCCAACTTCCCGCCAGTAATTCACTCAATGCGGTCATTATTCACCTTCCTTGTTGGGTGTTTTCTTTATCAGGTGTAAGGCGGTAAAACAGGCAATGCCGATAGCGCCAACCGTGACGGCAATATCGATCCAGAACCAGGATATTTTTAATATTTGTGTTGTTTTAAACGCTGTCCCGGCAGCTAATTTCCATGCAGACCAGGCCATAACAACCAGCAAAATAATAGATATCAGAGAGACAAATAAGGTTAATACGCGTTGCCAGCGAGGTGTAAGTGCATCAGCTAAAAATGGAATAGACAAATGAGTATTATCTCTTTCAGCAACAACGGCACCGAACATCACCACCCAAACCATTAATAACCCGGAGATTTCTTCTGTCCATTGTAATGGCATATTAAATACGTAGCGCATGATTACCGCGCCAATGGTTATTATCACTAATAAAAAGAGCGTTAATACTGCGGCAACTTCAATTACTTTCCCTAAAAGACGCATACACACCTCTGCTCTTAACGGTCGGTGCCGAAACACCGACCTGTTCTTGTGCCATGAAGTTATTTCAGCTGTTGCTGAATAGTGTCATATAACCCCGGGGTCCATTCCGGGAATTGTTGGTACACTTTTAAGGCTTTTTCTTTGAAAGGAGCCACGTCAGGATAGATAATTTCTACGCCCTGCTCCTGCATGGTTTTCAACATTGCTGCATCCTGCTCAGTGGTAATTTTCTGGCTATATAAACCAGCTTCATACGCTGTCTGGTGAATAATATCTAACTGCGCAGGTGTCAGGGTACTGAAAAACGCTTCTCCACCCAACCATAATGATGTATTGGTCAGATAGTTCACCATTGACAGATATTTCGCCTGCTCATGCAGTTTTTGCCCATACAGAACAGAAACCGGGTTTTCCACGCCGTCGATCATTCCCTGAGTCAGCGCCGGATAAACGTCTCCCAGCGGCATCGGTGTTGGCGTTGCGCCCATCGCTTCAATGGCCTTAATCTGCATGACGTTATTCGGTACGCGGATCTTCATCCCTTTCAGGTCTTCTGGTGTACGAATTGGTTTTTTAGCAATGATCTGCCGGGTACCGTACAGATAGTTGCTCATGACAATATGCACACCTTTTTCCCGCAGCTTTTGTTCTTTCTGTTTAAACCAGTCACTGGCATAAATCGCAAACAGTTTCTGCGGATCGTCGGTTAAATAAGGCCCAAATAATATTCCCAGGTCTGCATCATAGTCAGTTAAAAAACCAACATCACTGATGGTGATAATATTCATCCCCATCAACGCTTGCTCTGTAATATCTTGTTTAGAACCTAACTGTGAACTTGGGTAAAACTCGAAAACAATATCTCCATTGCTTTTTTTCTTCACAAGATCTGCCCAGTACTTCACTACTGTATCCGCGGGTTCGCCAGGGTTACTTTCATAGGCGATTTTGATAGTTACCGGTGCGGCATTCAGCATCGGACTTAATATAGCGAAAAGAAATAAAAATGACGTCAGAAATTTCTTCATTATTATTACCTGTGAGAGCTTTATTGATTAACGGGGATCTGCCCGACAGACTGCGTTTTTGTTGTAATCAAATGCTTTATACGTTAAAACAAACTCCTGATGTTCCAGTCGTTCTGCGGCACAATGTTGACCGTTGGCGACATTTTCAATCACCTGCATAATATCGTCCGCAATGTCGTCGAGCGTTGCGCCTTCGCTAATAACTCGTCCGGCATTTACGTCCATATCGTCAGATAAATGCTCCCACGTCTGCGGGTTATTACACACTTTAATAATCGGTGCGATCACAGAACCAATAACCGAACCGCGCCCCGTGGTAAATAACACCATATGACAGCCAGAGGCGATAAGTTCCAGCGCTTCTGATGAGTCATTAATATTCGGATAACCAAAACGTGGCTCACCATCAGGCACAACGTCCATCAACCAAAGTCCGGGAAAAGGTGTTTGTTGTGTCGGTAAAATAACGCCAGCAATATGCGCATCACCCGATTTGGTATATGCCCCGAGGGATTTTTCTTCCTGCGTGGTTAAGCCACCTTCGGCATTACCATTGGAAAAACTCCCCAGCCCCATCAAACTGTAATAACGCTCTGCTTTTGTCATTGCCGCTTCGATGGCATCACGTGCCTGCGGACTGCCCGCTCGCGACATCATATGTTGCTCACAACCAAGCAACTCACCGCTTTCTTCAAAAATGCAGGTAGCCCCTTTCTCCAGCAACTGGTCAAAGGCACGCCCTACTGCCGGATTGCCCGTGATACCACTGGTGCCATCGGAACCACCGCAGATAGTGCCAACCACCAGGTCGCTCCAGTTCAGAGTACAACGCGGTGTATCCGCAAGCTGTTCCAGCATTTCAGCGACCAACTGCTTACCCTGAGTAATGGTGTTGGTCGTACCTTTATTTTCCTGAATCACCAGCGTATGACACGGTCGCCCGCTTTCGCGAACTTCTTGCTCCAGCCGACGGCGATCGAAATTCTCGCATCCCAGCGAAATAATCAGTACGCCGCCAACGTTGCTATGCGTCGCCAGATTTTTCACCAGCCGATAGCCGTAATCGCTGGGATAACAACCTGAAAAACCAAAATACTGCACATCGTGACAAGGAAATCCCTCGGCAATCTTTTTAGCGACGTGGCTGGCACACTCCACCATAAAGATTACCTGCACAGTATTACGAATACCCGGTCGGCCATTTTGCCGTACATAACCTTCCATTATGCTTTTTCCTCTGGCTGATAGCCGGCATCATCATGATGAAAAATGGCGATGGCATTGCTGGCAAGATTATGGGAATGCACATGTTCACCCATGGCAATATCACGAGTGGCATGTCCGATAATGGCGCCATATTTCAGAATCGAATCACCATTGTTCAGCGCTTCGCAGGCCAGTTTGTGACCCAGGGTAACGGAACTACAGGCCACCATTTCCCCCTCATCCCACCAGACAATATCGCCACTGGCGATGTCATTCAGCGCGACTACACAGTTATCTTTGGCATGTAGCTTTAACGCACGTTTGCGCATAATTCCTCCGTACATCAGAAGCCGATCAATGCGCCGCCATCGACCACCAGCACCTGACCACTGACAAATGCCGCTGCGTCTGAAGCCAGGTAAACCGCTGCCCAACCGATATCTTCCGGCTTACCGAATTTTTTCATCGGTGTACGACCAAGGATTTTGTTACGGCGTTCGTCATCGCCTTCAATGGCCTTACGCAACATTGGTGTATCGATCCAACCAGGCGCAATGCCATTGACGCGAATCCCGTGTCCGGCAAGCTCCGTGGTCATACCGCGAATCATGCCGAGATAGGCTGACTTCGCAGCGCTGTAGCCAGTAACCAGAGGCTGCCCAAGAAATGAGGTCATAGAGGCGGTAAACAGAACACAACCTTGACCGCGTTGTTTCATATGCGGCACAAGGGCTTTGGTTAACGCAAATGCACCGACCACGTGAACGTCGAGCACTGACTCAAAATCACTGACGCTCATCTCTTCAATCGGTTTTTTACAGTGATTGCCTGCGTTATTGACCAGGATATCGATAGCCCCGTGTTCGCTAATAAGCGCATCAACTTTTTCCTGCGCGGCTGCGGTATCGCCGACATCCATTTGTATCCAACTGGCCTGCGAACCTAATGTTCCAGCGGTAGCTTGTGCCAGCTCGCTGTTCAGGTCAGCAATAATGACCTTCGCCCCGCTGACTATCATGCATTTGGCCATTGCCAGCCCCAGTCCACTGGCCGCCCCTGTAATCAGCGCTGTTTTGTTATGTAAAGAAAAAGCATTCATGGTGTCGCTCCTTAAAGGTCAATGAGGATTTTGGTATACGCGCCGGGATCACTTGCCCAGTCGCTAAAAGCGTGATCAGCCTGTTCCAGCGGATAGTGAGCACTCACCAGATTGCTGACCGGATAACGCCCGGACTCCATCAACGCCAGCACGGCACGAAAATCCGCCACGGTGGCATTGCGCGAACCACGGATATCCAGTTCTTTCATCAGGAACTGCGCACTCTGATAACTCACAGGCTGTTTGGCGTAACCGACATAAACCACACGACCGCTAAACGCCACCAGCCCCGTAGCCTGTTCAATGGTTTGTTGATTACCCACCGCTTCAATCACCACTTCCGGGCCGCGACCGTCATTTAACAGCGCTAGTTCTGCCGCCACGTCACATTGCTGCGAATTAAGAAAACGTTGCGCGCCGCACTCCTGGGCAATGTTCTGCTTGCGATCATCAATATCGATAGCAATTACGCGCGCGCCCATCGCGGATGCCGCAGCGATAGCGCCAAGGCCAATTACCCCACAACCGATAACTGCGACCCATTCACCGACATTAATTTGCGCACGTCTGGCTGCATGTAGTCCCACCGCCAGCGGTTCTACCAGCGCTAACTCATCAACACTTAAGGCATTACAGACAATGACTTTATGTGCAGGCATCGTCAGTTGTTGCGCCATCCCACCCTGACGCTGTACACCGAGAGTCTGGTTGTTCTTACAGGCGTTAGGACGACCGCTCAGACAGGAGCTGCACACGCCACACTCAGTGCACGGCAGTACGACCACCCGGTCACCAGGCTTGATCGCCCCCGCCATATCGCCAGTTGCCAGCACCGTGCCGCCAATTTCATGCCCCGGAATACAGGGATAATTAACCAGCGGATTCAGCCCCCGCCAGGTATTGAGGTCAGAGCCACACAGCCCAACACGCTCAACATTGATAAGCACTTCTCCTTTCCCGCAGACCGGTTCGGGGATATCAACAAATCGCGCCTGACTTCCCTGCTCAATGGTTAATGCCTTCATTCGTTGCTCTCCTTACATTACGCCGAAGGTTTCAAAGGCCTGTACCGTGCTCATGCCATCACTGATGGCTTTGCGCACTTCACTTTCAGTTGCCACTTTTTCCAGGGCCTGGCTAATAACTTCTTTCTCAACGGTCTGAGGAATAATCAGTAATCCGTCACGATCGCCAAACACGATATCGCCCGGATTCACCCGCACACCGTGAAATTCGATGGGTACGCCGAAATCGATAACTTTGCCGCGCGGACCTTGATCCTGTGCGTAAGTGCCATGACAAAAGGTGGGAAATTTAAGTTCAAGAATTTCAGCAGAGTCACGGGCGTAACCATCAAGTACCGCACCTGCTGCTTTCAGATGCATGGCACGGGTCGACATCAACCCGCCCCACAACGCATAGCGCAGAGAGCTGCCCGTAGTGATGTAAACATCGTTCTCTTTGAGGGCATCCAGCGCTTCAAACATGATGCCAAACGGTTTTTCGCCGATCGCCGTCTTACCCGACGTCGATTTGGTTTCGTAAACGTCGGACTCCAGCACCGGCATTGCCCGGCCTGCCACCACCATATTCACCTCCAGCGGCTTGATTGCCGGAGAAACAAACTGGTGCATATAGCCCAGCGTGTCGAGAATATCGCCAACCACGGCGGTAAATAGCCGGGTTTTCATCAACGCAAAAAGTTCGTTATCACTCTTCCACATCATGTTTACCTATAAGCCTGTTTAACAGGTTTACAGGGTAAGGAGAAAAAGCGCACAATACTGCGATGGGCGTCACGAAAAAATTGGGGATTTACTATTTCTTCGCCACGCTTTGACGCAATATGTCTTTGATTCGCACTGCATGGCGGGCGCACAGGCGCAGTAGTCTATTGATAATCAAGGGTTCTGGAGGAAAATATGAAGGATACAGTCCCGGTATTCTGGATTTTACCGACCAGGAAAAAGTACAACAGGAGTAAAAATGAGTGAGAGTGCGTTATTGACCAGCGTAACGTTATCGTCACAGGTCAAAAATCATATTCTTAATCTGATCGCCGAACAAAAATTGACACCGGGGATGCCAGTTCCCAGTGAAGTTCAGTTGATTCAGAAATTGGGCGTCAGTCGGGGTATTGTGCGTGAGGCCTATCGTTCACTTGCCGCCCTGGGGATTCTGGAAACGCACAGCGGTAAAGTGCCACGAATCAAAAAATTTGATGATGAAGTGCTGCGCGTGGTGTTTGGATTTGCCCTGGCGACCGAACAAGTGACAACAGAGCAAATTCTTCAAGTACGCCGCTGGCTGGAGTTGGGCGTTGTGGAAGCGGCTGCCCGTAATGGCGAAGAGGAAGATTTTGCTAACCTACGGGCTGAAATGGCAAAAATCCGCGAACAGTTCGATGATGTCGAAAGCTTTATCACCCATGATATCCGCTTCCATCAGTTACTCGCCGTTGCCTCAAAAAATCCGCTTTTTATGATGTTATTGCAGGCATTACATCAGCAGTTGCGGCAATCCATCCAGGAGGGGTTAAACGCCCAAAGCGATCAAAAAGAGTATGGCAATCACATCATCACACTACACCAGAAAATCTGCGACGCGGTGTGTGCCAGAGATGTCGAAACGGCGACTCAAGCCATGAAATCACACTTCGACAGCCCGGTCAGTGCACTGATCAATAATTCCTCGCCTTGACATCCTCCACGCCCTGAATGACGAGGATCCCTGCTACGTTCAGCCTGTCGCCTGAATCATTTCGGTGGGTTCCTGCTTCAACGGGCGGCCTGACTGCACCATCCCTCCACAGGCAAGAACGGCGTGCCCCGCCGCTAAAATGTTACGAGCGCCGTTTACATCGGCGTTCGCTGTATATCCACATACCTGGCATCTGAATTTACTTTGTGACAGGCGATTTTCTTTCGCTGTATGACCACAGCACGCGCAACGCTGGCTTGTGTACGCTGGCGGAACCGCAAGCACCTGACCGCCACGCCAGAGCTCTTTGTACTCAAGCTGGCGGCGCATTTCATACCAGCCCTGGTCCAGTATCGAACGGTTTAAACCTGATTTTGCCCGGACATTGCGCCCCGGCTGGCTGACCGTACCCGCGGCTGACTTTGACATGTTGCTGACCTTCAAATCCTCAATGACTATCATTGCGTGGTTTTTGCTGATTGTCGTTGTGACTTTGTGAAGGTAGTCCCTGCGGATATTTGTGATACGGGAATGCAGACACTGTATTTTGCGTTTCTGCTTCTGCCAGTTGTTGCTGAGTTTGACCTAGCGGCTTAACTGTCGCTGAAGTCTCGCCAGCTTCTTCTGGTTTTTCTGGAAACTGTTTACAGGCTCAAAGACTGTGCCATCTGACAGCGTGGCAAGTTTAGCCACGCCAGCATCCAGTCCGACCATTGATACTGAAGGGTGAACAGGAGTGGATACTTCACTTTCAGTCTGAATACTGATGTACCACTTACCGCAGGACTGGCTGACTGTGACATTTTTTACAACCCCCGTGACCTGACGACTGTTCCGGTAGCGCATCCAGCCAAGTTTCGGCAGAAAAATACGGCTGTTTTCCTGATCGAGCTTAACGCCCTGCGGGTAGCGGAATGCATCATTCTGTCCCCGCTTTTTGAATCGGGGAAAAGCAGCCCGATTCTGGAAGAAGTTTTTGTAAGCCCGCTCAAGGTCTTTCAGTGACTGTTGCAATGGCTGTGATGGGGCATCTTTAATCCATTGTGTTTCAGTGGCATTTTTCCACTCAACCAGCCAGGAAGCCATTTTCCCGTAAGGGATGTATTTATTACCGGCCTCATGATTCTCATTCTGACGTGCCAGAGCACGATTGAAAACGAAACGACATGCGCCTGCGAAGCGCCTCATTTCACGCTCCTGTTGACCACCGGGTCTTCACTGGAATTTAAATGCCTGTAGTCGTTTCACCGGTCAAATTATATTTTGGTCTATGAAAAAAGAAACCGATATCCGACGCGGAAGGCACTGTGTTTTTCCCATGCATGTTCACTTGGTCTTTGTCACCAAATACCGACGTCAGATTTTTGACTATGACGCGACAGGAAAACTACGCACTTACTTTTC
>NZ_RHJQ01000021.1:0-28719 GCF_004211995.1 Escherichia sp. E14S1 | reverse complement strand
AAATGCCACCTGACACTGGTATACATGCTCGTTACCCCGGAGAAACTGGCTCTGTATTTCTAAACAGTCCCATTGAGATAATATTCCGTCATAATGGAAATAGTCCGTTTTAATAAATGAATTATTTATTGACAGGTTCTGTTTTTTTAATCATGAACGTAATACCCATCACCGCTTTACAGCACACTTTATCTTTCCAGCCATAATCACTAATAATATTAAGCGATCACCAATATTTACAACGCCCAGAACGGATACATAGCTATGTATTTAACAATTCCAACATATTCACCATACCAATAAAATTAAGAGTAACATCCACGCTACCGCCTCCATATAAAAAATGGACAGCTTATAAAATTGCATCTTGCATAGAAAGGGCTGAGATATCGGATGTATTATAATTATCAACAATAAATCTTGAATATTTTCATTAACAGCAACATATCTTATCCCATTAGATATGTTAACAATCAATTATTCTTAACATATCACTAAAGTATATATTACTCTCTTTACTATCTGTTTTTATTGCGGTAGCGATACTAATAGCAAAATTCGGAATTTATTTAGATGCTGGAATTAGAAAAAGGGATGGCGACTTTATCACCTTACCCTGAAGTTTCAGGAAAGTGTGTAAGGAAGTATGCAACCTAACTAGAGATTTCTGATGATCTAGTCGCTTAGAGCGACAATGAAGGTGACCGCATCCTGGCTTGTCCTTTGAAAGGATACTATCGAAACTTGATGCTAAAACAGTGATGAAATGAATAACACGATGGAAACGTCTTCCATGTTAATTATCATGGAAGACGTTGATGTAAAACACCTAAACCAGCCCCCTGATACGAGGCTGGCTTAAGCGCGCAGGCAATCAATAAAAATCGCCGGTTGCCTTTTCGGCCTGATCCATCCACACCGGTTTATCGCTGGTTTTCGACCAGACGCGATGCAGGTAGCTGTAAAAGCGGGCGCGGTCTTTCCAGAAAAGCATGAAAGGCAGCGCCAGAACGCCCGCTGCAACCGCATAAGTACGGCGTAAAAAGATAAGCCATGCAGGATATTCTCTGTAGAGTTCCATACTTTTCTCCCCCTTTTGTATCTACCCGGTGAATGGCACCGGAAAAATGAATTTGTTTATCTGATGAAAATAGTACCGCCTTTTGTGTAATTTTGCTACTCATCCGACCACTTATTTTTGCTTATTGATGGTTTATTTACATTCACCATGTAATTAAGTTACATAAAGGTTAAATTAATACTAAACATTAGTTAAGTCATGGCTTTTGCCATTTTTATACTTTTTTTACACCCCGTCCGCAGATTTTTGCGAAATCTTTGCAGCCAGAATTCTACCCTTCCGGTATCACTTTTAGGCCACTGGAGGTGCACTGTGAGTGCAGGCGTGATAGCCGGCGTGTTGCTGGTGTTTTTATTACTGGGTTATCTGGTTTATGCCCTGATCAATGCGGAGGCGTTCTGATGGCTGCGCAAGGGTTCTTACTGATCGCCACATTTTTACTGGTGTTAATGGTGCTGGCGCGCCCTTTAGGCAGCGGGCTGGCGCGGCTGATTAATGATATTCCTCTTCCCGGTACAGCGGGCGTTGAACGCGTACTCTTTCGTGTACTTGGCGTCTCTGACCGTGAGATGAACTGGAAGCAGTATCTCTGTGCTATTCTCGGCCTGAACATGCTGGGGCTGGCGGTGCTGTTTTTTATATTGCTCGGCCAGCACTATCTGCCACTTAATCCACAGCAGCTGCCGGGGCTGTCGTGGGATCTGGCGCTGAATACCGCCGTCAGCTTTGTCACTAACACCAACTGGCAATCTTATAGCGGTGAAACCACGTTGAGCTATTTCAGCCAGATGGCGGGCTTAACGGTGCAAAACTTTCTTTCTGCCGCCAGCGGGATTGCGGTGATTTTTGCCCTTATCCGCGCGTTTACCCGCCAGAGCATGAGCACACTCGGGAATGCCTGGGTCGATCTGCTACGCATCACGTTATGGGTGTTAGCCCCTGTGGCGTTGTTGATCGCACTGTTTTTTATTCAACAAGGTGCGTTGCAAAACTTTCAGCCTTATCAGGCCGTGACGACCATTGAAGGAGCACAACAGCTGTTACCAATGGGTCCGGTGGCTTCTCAGGAAGCGATCAAGATGCTCGGTACTAACGGCGGTGGCTTCTTTAATGCCAACTCGTCGCATCCGTTTGAAAACCCAACCGCACTGACCAACTTCGTGCAGATGCTGGCGATCTTTTTGATCCCAACAGCACTGTGTTTTGCCTTTGGTGAAGTGGCGGGCGATCGCCGTCAGGGGCGCATGTTGCTGTGGGCGATGTCGGTGATTTTTGTCATCTGCGTAGGCGTGGTGATGTGGGCAGAAGTTCAGGGTAATCCTCATCTGCTGGCACTGGGCGCGGACAGCAGCATCAATATGGAAGGTAAAGAGAGCCGTTTCGGCGTGCTGGTCAGTAGCCTGTTTGCGGTCGTGACTACGGCGGCTTCCTGTGGCGCGGTGATTGCGATGCATGATTCGTTTACCGCTCTCGGTGGCATGGTGCCGATGTGGTTGATGCAAATTGGTGAAGTGGTATTCGGCGGTGTCGGTTCTGGCCTTTACGGCATGATGCTGTTTGTCCTGCTGGCGGTGTTTATTGCCGGGCTGATGATTGGTCGTACACCGGAATATCTGGGTAAAAAAATCGATGTACGCGAGATGAAATTGACCGCGCTGGCGATTCTGGTCACCCCGACGCTGGTGCTGATGGGCGCGGCGCTGGCAATGATGACCGACGCCGGACGTAGCGCCATGCTCAACCCTGGCCCGCATGGTTTTAGCGAAGTGCTGTACGCCGTGTCATCCGCCGCTAACAACAACGGCAGCGCCTTTGCCGGATTAAGCGCCAACTCTCCGTTCTGGAACTGTTTGCTGGCGTTGTGCATGTTTGTCGGTCGCTTCGGGGTGATTATCCCGGTGATGGCAATTGCCGGTTCGCTGGTGAGTAAAAAGAGCCAACCCGCCAGCTCCGGCACGCTGCCAACGCACGGCCCGCTGTTTGTTGGACTATTAATCGGCACCGTGTTGCTGGTTGGCGCACTGACCTTTATCCCTGCCCTGGCGCTTGGTCCGGTGGCGGAATATCTCTCCTGATGATATTGAGTGAGCACTGAATATGAGTCGTAAACAACTGGCGCTATTCGAACCAACACTTGTCGTTCAGGCGCTGAAAGAAGCGGTGAAAAAATTAAACCCGCAGGCGCAATGGCGTAATCCGGTGATGTTTATCGTCTGGATCGGCAGTTTGCTGACCACCTGTATTAGCATCGCGATGGCAAGCGGCGCGATGCCTGGCAATGCGCTGTTTGGCGCGGCAATTAGCGGCTGGCTGTGGGTCACCGTACTGTTCGCTAATTTCGCCGAGGCGCTGGCTGAAGGCCGCAGTAAAGCGCAGGCCAACAGTCTGAAAGGGGTGAAAAAAACTGCCTTTGCCCGCAAGCTGCGTGAGCCGAAATATGGCGCTGCGGCGGACAAAGTTCCCGCCGATCAACTGCGTAAAGGCGATATCGTGCTAGTAGAAGCAGGCGATATTATCCCCTGCGATGGTGAAGTCATTGAAGGGGGCGCATCGGTCGATGAAAGCGCCATCACCGGGGAATCGGCACCGGTGATCCGTGAATCTGGCGGTGATTTTGCCTCCGTCACCGGCGGCACGCGTATTCTTTCTGACTGGCTGGTGATTGAGTGCAGCGTTAACCCCGGCGAGACATTTCTGGATCGGATGATCGCGATGGTGGAAGGCGCACAGCGACGTAAAACGCCGAACGAGATTGCCCTGACCATTCTGCTGATTGCCCTGACTATCGTCTTTTTACTGGCAACCGCCACGCTGTGGCCGTTTTCCGCGTGGGGCGGTAATGCAGTCAGTGTTACGGTACTGGTAGCGCTGCTGGTCTGTCTGATCCCAACCACTATTGGCGGCCTGTTGTCAGCGATCGGCGTCGCCGGGATGAGTCGGATGCTGGGCGCAAATGTGATTGCCACCAGCGGGCGTGCAGTTGAAGCGGCAGGTGACGTTGACGTCCTGCTGCTGGATAAAACCGGCACCATCACACTGGGTAACCGTCAGGCATCGGAGTTTATCCCCGCGCAGGGCGTAGAGGAAAAAACGCTGGCCGATGCCGCACAACTGGCTTCGCTGGCTGATGAAACGCCGGAAGGCCGCAGTATTGTGATCCTCGCCAAGCAGCGTTTTAACCTGCGCGAGCGCGATGTGCAGTCGCTCCATGCCACCTTTGTACCGTTTACTGCGCAAAGCCGGATGAGCGGGATCAACATCGACAACCGCATGATCCGTAAAGGTTCTGTCGATGCCATTCGCCGCCATGTTGAGGCTAACGGTGGTCACTTCCCTGCCGATGTCGATCAAAAAGTCGATCAGGTTGCGCGTCAGGGAGCCACGCCGCTGGTGGTGGTGGAAGGTGCTCGTGTGCTGGGCGTTATTGCGCTGAAAGATATCGTCAAAGGCGGCATTAAAGAGCGTTTCGCCCAGCTGCGCCAAATGGGCATTAAAACAGTGATGATTACCGGAGATAACCGTCTGACTGCCGCCGCCATTGCTGCGGAAGCGGGCGTCGATGATTTCCTCGCCGAAGCGACACCGGAGGCCAAGCTGGCATTGATCCGTCAGTATCAGGCGGAAGGCCGTTTGGTGGCGATGACCGGCGACGGCACCAACGATGCTCCGGCGCTGGCGCAGGCAGATGTCGCGGTGGCGATGAACTCCGGCACCCAGGCGGCGAAAGAAGCGGGCAATATGGTGGATCTCGACTCTAACCCGACCAAGTTGATCGAGGTGGTGCATATTGGCAAACAGATGCTGATGACCCGTGGCTCGCTGACCACCTTCAGCATTGCCAACGATGTGGCGAAATACTTCGCCATTATTCCGGCGGCGTTCGCGGCAACGTATCCGCAGTTAAATGCGCTGAATATCATGCGCCTGCATTCGCCCGACTCCGCCATTCTCAGTGCGGTCATTTTCAACGCCTTGATTATCGTCTTTTTGATTCCCCTGGCGTTAAAAGGCGTGAGTTATAAACCGCTTACCGCTTCTGCCATGTTGCGCCGTAACTTATGGATTTACGGTCTGGGTGGGCTGCTGGTGCCGTTTATTGGTATCAAAGTCATTGATTTACTGCTGACCGTTTGCGGTCTGGTGTGAGGTTTACCATGCGTGGATTACGTCCGGGATTATCGACATTTATCTTTCTGTTATTGATTACTGGCGGCGTTTACCCGCTGCTGACCACCGCGCTGGGGCAATGGTGGTTTCCCTGGCAGGCCAACGGTTCGTTGATCCGTGAAGGTGATACGGTACGCGGTTCGGCATTAATCGGGCAGAATTTTACCGGCAACGGCTATTTTCAGGGTCGCCCGTCGGCAACGGCAGAAATGCCCTATAATCCACAGGCTTCTGGCGGGAGCAATCTGGCAGTCAGTAACCCGGAGCTGGATAAACAGATAGCCACACGCGTTGCTGCATTACGGGCCGCTAACCCGGATGCCAGCACGAACGTTCCGGTTGAACTGGTGACGGCGTCGGCAAGCGGGCTGGACAATAACATCACCCCGCAAGCGGCGGCCTGGCAGATCCCACGTATCGCGAAAGCGCGTAATCTCAGCGTTGAACAGCTCACTCAGCTGATCGCAAAATACAGCCAACAACCGCTGGTGAAATATATCGGCCAGCCGGTCGTCAACATTGTCGAACTCAATCTGGCACTGGATAAGCTTGATGAATAACGAACCCTTACGTCCCGACCCCGATCGTCTGCTGGAACGAACTGCCGCGCCGCATCGGGGGAAGCTGAAAGTTTTCTTCGGTGCCTGTGCTGGCGTTGGGAAGACCTGGGCGATGCTGGCAGAAGCCCAGCGACTGCGGGCGCAAGGGCTGGATATTGTGGTTGGCGTGGTAGAAACCCACGGGCGGAAAGATACCGCCGCAATGCTGGAAGGGCTGGCTGTTCTGCCGTTAAAACGCCAGGCGTACCGTGGGCGGCATATCAGCGAGTTTGATCTCGATGCCGCCCTCGCCCGCCGTCCGGCGCTGATCTTAATGGACGAACTGGCGCACAGTAATGCGCCAGGTTCCCGTCATCCTAAACGCTGGCAGGATATTGAAGAGCTGCTGGAAGCGGGCATTGATGTTTTCACTACCGTCAACGTTCAGCATCTGGAAAGCCTGAACGATGTGGTCAGCGGCGTCACCGGAATTCAGGTACGGGAAACCGTGCCCGATCCTTTTTTCGATGCCGCCGACGACGTGGTTCTGGTGGACTTGCCCCCGGACGATCTGCGCCAGCGGCTGAAAGAAGGCAAAGTCTATATTGCCGGGCAGGCGGAGCGCGCCATTGAACATTTTTTCCGCAAAGGCAATCTAATCGCCCTGCGCGAGCTGGCACTGCGCCGTACTGCCGATCGCGTAGATGAACAAATGCGCGCCTGGCGGGGGCATCCTGGCGAAGAGAAAGTCTGGCACACGCGCGACGCGATCCTTTTATGCATCGGGCATAACACCGGCAGCGAAAAACTGGTCCGCGCGGCGGCGCGGCTGGCGTCACGGCTGGGAAGCGTCTGGCACGCGGTGTATGTTGAAACCCCTGCCCTGCACCGCTTACCGGAGAAAAAACGTCGGGCAATTCTCAGCGCCTTACGTCTGGCGCAGGAGCTGGGCGCAGAGACGGCAACACTCTCTGATCCAGCGGAAGAAAAAGCGGTAGTGCGTTATGCCCGTGAACATAATCTCGGCAAGATTATTCTCGGTCGCCCGGCCTCGCGCCGCTGGTGGCGTCGGGAAACGTTTGCTGACCGACTGGCGCGCATCGCCCCCGATCTCGATCAGGTTCTGGTCGCACTTGATGAGCCACCCGCCCGCACGATTAACAACGCGCCGGATAGCCGCTCTTTTAAAGACAAGTGGCGGGTACAGATTCAGGGATGCGTGGTTGCCGCCGCGTTATGCGCCGTTATCACCTTAATTGCCATGCAGTGGCTGATGACGTTTGATGCCGCCAACCTGGTGATGCTGTATCTGCTTGGCGTGGTGGTGGTGGCGCTATTTTATGGACGCTGGCCTTCGGTGGTTGCCACCGTCATTAATGTGGTGAGTTTCGATCTCTTTTTTATCGCCCCACGCGGCACGCTCGCCGTCTCTGATGTGCAATATCTGCTGACCTTCGCGGTGATGTTAACCGTTGGGCTGGTGATCGGGAACCTTACTGCTGGCGTGCGTTATCAGGCGCGGGTAGCCCGTTACCGCGAGCAACGCACACGGCACTTATATGAAATGTCCAAAGCTCTGGCTGTGGGCCGCAGTCCGCAGGACATCGCCGCCACCAGCGAACAATTTATTGCCTCCACGTTTCATGCCCGCAGTCAGGTGTTGTTGCCCGATGACAACGGTAAATTGCAGCCGTTAACACATCCGCAAGGAATGACGCCGTGGGACGATGCCATCGCGCAATGGAGCTTTGATAAGGGCCTGCCCGCGGGCGCAGGTACTGACACTTTACCCGGCGTACCGTACCAGATTTTGCCGCTAAAAAGCGGCGAGAAAACCTACGGACTGGTGGTGGTGGAACCGGGGAATCTGCGCCAGTTGATGATCCCGGAACAACAGCGCCTGCTGGAGACATTTACGTTGTTAGTCGCCAATGCCCTTGAGCGGCTGACGCTGACCGCCAGCGAAGAACAGGCGCGGATGGCAAGCGAACGTGAACAGATCCGCAACGCCCTGCTGGCGGCGCTTTCGCATGATTTACGCACTCCGCTTACGGTGCTGTTCGGTCAGGCAGAAATCTTAACGCTCGATCTGGCAAGCGAAGGATCGCCTCACGCCCGCCAGGCCAGCGAGATTCGTCAGCATGTGCTGAACACTACCCGACTGGTGAATAATCTACTGGATATGGCGCGAATTCAGTCCGGCGGCTTTAATTTGAAGAAAGAGTGGTTAACGCTGGAAGAAGTGGTCGGCAGCGCGCTGCAAATGCTGGAACCGGGTTTATCGTCGCCCATCAATCTTTCTCTGCCAGAACCGCTGACCTTAATCCACGTTGACGGGCCACTCTTTGAACGGGTGCTGATTAATCTGCTGGAGAACGCGGTGAAATACGCGGGTGCGCAGGCCGAAATTGGTATTGATGCCCACGTTGAGGGCGAAAATCTACAACTGGATGTCTGGGATAACGGCCCCGGTCTTCCACCAGGCCAGGAGCAGACGATTTTCGATAAGTTTGCTCGCGGGAATAAAGAGTCGGCGGTACCAGGTGTAGGGCTTGGACTGGCTATTTGTCGGGCGATTGTGGATGTACACGGCGGCACCATTACCGCGTTCAACCGACCGGAAGGTGGTGCTTGTTTTCGTGTTACACTTCCCCAGCAAACTGCCCCTGAACTTGAAGAATTTCATGAGGATATGTGACAAACGTTCTGATTGTTGAAGATGAACAGGCTATTCGTCGCTTTCTGCGCACGGCGCTGGAGGGCGACGGTATGCGCGTCTTTGAAGCCGAAACGCTGCAACGGGGGCTGCTGGAAGCGGCGACTCGTAAGCCAGATTTGATTATTCTCGATCTCGGCCTGCCCGATGGCGATGGAATTGAGTTTATCCGCGACCTGCGCCAGTGGAGCGCGGTGCCGGTGATTGTGCTTTCCGCACGTAGCGAAGAGAGCGACAAAATCGCCGCGCTGGATGCCGGAGCGGATGATTATCTGAGTAAGCCGTTTGGCATTGGCGAATTGCAGGCCCGTCTGCGCGTCGCGTTACGCCGCCACTCAGCTACCACCGCGCCCGAGCCAGTGGTGAAATTTTCCGATGTTACCGTCGATTTAGCCGCCCGCGTGATTCACCGTGGTGAGGAAGAAGTACATCTCACGCCTATTGAGTTCCGTCTGCTGGCCGTGCTGCTCAACAATGCCGGAAAAGTGCTCACCCAGCGCCAGTTACTCAACCAGGTGTGGGGACCAAACGCGGTCGAACACAGCCACTATTTGCGTATTTATATGGGGCATCTGCGACAAAAACTGGAACAGGATCCCGCTCGCCCCCGCCATTTCATTACTGAAACCGGGATTGGGTATCGGTTTATGCTTTAGGGGCTGAATTTCCGGATGCGGCGTAAACGCTTTATATGGCCTACATATTGCTCCCGTAGGCATGATAAGACGCGCCAGCGTCGCATCAGGCATTGGCTCTCATCGCTAAATATTTTAATACGTATTTATCGCTTTCAACTCTTGCTGGCATTTTTCTGACTGGCAGCGTTGCAACTCAATAATCCCGACATGCATCATCGAGCCAAAAAATCCGCTTTCGCTGACATAATCCTCATTAACTATCGGACGAGTGCCGGGCTTGCCCTGGCAAACCAGCATAAAAAATGAGGTGTAGCATTGCCAGCCGGGATTTAAACCGGCCTTTTCTTGTGCTGACATATCGTGAAGATAAGTAAGTTCTTTTTCGTTCCCGCCTGACAACTGCCAACGTCGGGTATTATCAGGTAAGTTATCGCCACGGCAATTTGTCTTACACCGGGAAGGCGCAATATTTACTGCAATGCTACCCGTTAATCCTCTGGTTTTATCCTTAGGAGTCAGTAACCAGTCGCCAGCTAATGATGATTGTTCAGGTTGGGCGCATGCAGTCAGCAGTAATGTGGCGGCAATGAATGCCACTCTGACGACCAGACTCCTTTTGGTCTTCATTTGGAATTCCCTTGAGCTATTCAGTTTGTTGGCAAAGTGCGCTTTGGTCATGCTGGATGCTACAAAATCGCGCAAATTCAATACATTGTACCATCCGCGTAGGCCTGATAAGCGTAGCGCATCAGGCAGTCATAAGTAAAAAAGGGCGATCTTCCGACCGCCCTTTTTCTTATTTAATGTGATTACGCGTTTTTCAAAACTTCGCTAACAATCTCAACCGCTTCTTTCTCGATCTGCTTGCGATGTTCTTCACCGAGGAAGCTTTCGCAGTAGATCTTGTATGCGTCTTCCGTACCTGACGGACGCGCGGCGAACCAGCCGTTGTCAGTCATCACTTTCAGGCCGCCGATAGAAGCACCGTTGCCAGGCGCTGCGGTCAAGCGCGCTGTGATCGGGTCGCCTGCCAGGGTGCTGGCGCTCACCATTTCCGGAGACAGCTTAGACAATGCCGCTTTTTGTGCGGAAGTCGCAGCTGCCTGCAAACGGTTGTAGCTCGGCGCACCAAAGCGTTTTGCCAGTTCGTTGTAGTGTTCCTGCGGGTTCTTACCGGTGACAGCGGTGATTTCCGCCGCCAGCAGACACATAATGATGCCGTCTTTATCGGTGGACCACGGCGTGCCGTCGAAACGCAGGAAGGAAGCGCCTGCACTCTCTTCGCCGCCAAAGCCGAAGCTGCCATCAAACAGACCATCAACAAACCATTTGAAACCTACCGGCACTTCTACCAGCTTACGGCCCAAGTCATTGACCACACGGTCGATCATCGCAGATGAAACCAGCGTTTTACCGACGGCAACATCTTTGCCCCACTGCGGACGATGCTGGAACAGGTAGTTGATCGCCACCGCCAGGTAGTGGTTCGGGTTCATCAAACCAGCCGGAGTGACGATACCGTGACGGTCATAATCCGGGTCATTGGCAAACGCCAGATCAAACTTATCACGCAGCGCCAGCAGGCCCGCCATCGCACACTCGGAGGAACAGTCCATACGGATTGCGCCGTCTTTATCGAGGTGCATAAAGCGGAAGGTTTGATCGACCTGATCGTTAACAATGGTCAGGTTGAGGTTGTAATACTCGCCAATGCGCTTCCAGTATTCGATACCGGAACCGCCCAACGGATCAACACCCAGCGTCAGGCCAGCTTTCTGAATCGCTGCCATATCAACGATATCGGCCAGACCTTCTACGAACGGTTGCACAAGATCTTGCTCTTTCACATGACCAGATGCCATCGCTTCGTCGAGGGAGATACGCTTCACGCCTTTCAGGCCATCGGCCATCAGCGCGTTGGCCCTGTCTTCCACCACTTTAGTGACATTGGTATCAGCCGGGCCGCCATTTGGCGGGTTGTACTTGATACCACCGTCTTCCGGCGGGTTATGGGACGGCGTAATCACGATACCATCTGCCAGCGGTCCACCTTTTTTATTGTGAACCAGAATGGCATTAGAGACGGCCGGTGTTGGAGTGAAGCCATTGTTTTCCTGCACAATAACGTCTACCCCGTTCGCTGCCAGCACTTCCAGTACAGAAATAAACGCAGGTTCGGACAGGGCGTGAGTATCTTTACCCACATAGCAAGGGCCAGTGATGCCGTTTTTCGCCCGTTCTTCGGCAATCGCCTGAGCAATAGCCAGAATATGCGGCTCGTTAAAGCTATGGCGCGCTGCACTGCCACGGTGACCGGAAGTACCGAATTTCACCGCGTGCTCCGCATTCCCTGCTTCTGGTTTCAGTACATAATATTGCGCCGTCAGTTGGGCGACGTTTATCAAATCACTCTGCTGTGCAGGTTGGCCTGCACGATTGTGGATTGCCATTGCTTTGTCCTTTATCTGCAACGTTGTTTTAAATTGTCCCGCAAACCTTTTCAATCAATTCCGCCGGGAATTGCATCGACTGCATGATGTGTTCAATCATGCTGCATTTACGGCCAGTGTTAGTGTTGGTGATCACCCAATACGGCGTGCCTGGCACATGCTTCGGCTTGGTCTGATTACCATTTTTCAGCAGCGTCTGTTCATCTGCTGCAAAGTAAACGCGCGTGCGGCCGTGCAACGATTCCGTTGCCTCGGCAAACGCCTGGGCGTCAAGAGAATATAGTGTAGACAACAGCAGCATAAAGCGATTGACCGCTCGCTTTTGCTCTGCGTATTCATCGGAAAGCAAAAGTTCACGCATCGCGCGCACTTTGTCTTTCACCGTTTTGATCGGCTTCGCTTCGACGATAGCAGGTGACGCAATGCGAACCTCTTTCGTCACCGGAGCAACAGGCTGTGATGCGGCGGAAAACTTCAACATACGCCGTAAAATGTCGGATGCGCTCTCGCCGATATGCTTAGTGTGGCTGGCAATATAGCTGTAGAGTTCATCATCAACTTCAATCGTTTTCATCTTAATCCAGTGCGGTGTCTTAGCTGAATACAAGTCGCCAGGAGTATATGAATAAATCCCGGCAGCGGATAGCGTCAAGCCTGGCTTGCAGAAAAAATCGGATTAAACCTTATTTGTTGCAGCCCTGTGGCACAATGGTCAACATAATACCCTAACCCAACTACACGAAAAAAAGAACTTTGCCATGAAATTGAATATCCGCGCGCAATCTGCACAAAATCAGCATAATAATTCTCCCATCGTCCTCGTCCACGGGTTGTTTGGTAGCCTTGACAACCTCGGCGTGCTGGCGCGCGACCTGGTAAACGATCACAATATCATCCAGGTTGATATGCGTAACCACGGACTTTCGCCACGAGATCCACACATGAATTACCCGGCGATGGCCCAGGATCTTGTTGATACTCTGAATGCGCTGCAGATCGATAAGGCGACATTTATTGGTCACTCAATGGGTGGTAAAGCTGTGATGGCACTGACCGCGTTGGCGCCCGATCGCATCGAGAAACTGGTAGCGATCGATATCGCGCCGGTGGACTATCACGTACGCCGTCATGATGAAATTTTCGCAGCTATCAACGCGGTCAGTGGATCCGACGCGCAAACGCGCCAACAGGCCGCTGTAGTGATGCGCCAATATATTAATGAAGAGGGCGTGATTCAATTCCTGCTGAAATCTTTTGTTGACGGTGAGTGGCGTTTTAACGTGCCAGTATTATGGGATCAGTATCCACATATTGTTGGCTGGGAGAAGATTCCGGCATGGAACCACCCTGCTCTGTTTATTCCTGGCGGCAATTCCCCGTATGTTACTGAACAGTATCGTGATGATTTGCTGGCACAATTCCCACAAGCACGGGCGCATGTCATTGCAGGCGCGGGGCATTGGGTACACGCAGAAAAACCGGATGCTGTGCTGCGGGCTATCCGTCGCTATCTTAATGATTAACGCAACTGATTAAAAACCCAGCGTCCGCGCGGCATTCCGCGCGTGGGCGTTGGCGAGATTCCTCACGCTGTTGTATTATGGCGGGCTATCCATCCGGGCAGGCGCCTGGCTGATTGTTTCCCCCGAAGTCACCAAGATCATGGCCAAAGAACAAACGGACCGTACGACATTAGATCTGTTCGCGCACGAGCGTCGACCGGGACGACCGAAAACCAATCCGCTTTCGCGCGATGAACAGCTGCGTATTAATAAACGCAACCAGCTAAAACGCGACAAAGTACGTGGCCTTAAGCGTGTCGAACTGAAGCTGAACGCGGAAGCTGTCGAGGCGCTGAACGAGCTGGCGGAGTCGCGCAATATGAGCCGTAGCGAACTGATCGAAGAGATATTGATGCAGCAACTGGCGGCGCTGCGTAATCAGGGCATCGTTTAAATATCCACTTTCGTGTAGCACAGTGTGCAGTCCTGCTCGTTTGCTGATTCCGCAAGACTGCCTGTTCTGCTATGATTGCCTTTATCCGTGGGCAATTTGCCACCCCCATTTCAATAAGTTTCAAGAGGTTATTTCACTCATGGCTATCACTGGCATCTTTTTCGGCAGCGACACCGGTAATACCGAAAATATCGCAAAAATGATTCAAAAACAGCTTGGTAAAGACGTTGCCGATGTCCATGACATTGCAAAAAGCAGCAAAGAAGATCTGGAAGCTTATGACATTCTTCTGCTGGGCATCCCAACCTGGTACTATGGCGAAGCACAGTGTGACTGGGACGACTTCTTCCCGACTCTCGAAGAGATTGATTTCAATGGTAAACTGGTTGCGCTGTTTGGCTGTGGCGACCAGGAAGATTACGCAGAATATTTCTGCGACGCCTTAGGCACCATTCGTGACATTATTGAACCGCGCGGCGCGACCATCGTCGGTCACTGGCCAACTGCGGGCTATCATTTCGAAGCATCAAAAGGTCTGGCGGATGATGACCACTTTGTCGGCCTGGCTATCGACGAAGACCGTCAGCCAGAACTGACCGCCGAACGTGTAGAAAAATGGGTAAAACAAATTTCTGAAGAACTGCATCTCGACGAAATTATCAATGCCTGATGTACTGCGGCGTAGACTCATGTCTACGCCGTATTAATAGATAATGCCAATCAAAATAATTGCTACAAATTTGTAACTTTTGCCGTAGTACCTGTACAATGTTCCAGTATTGAAGTGGCCTTACCGATGTAAATGTAAGCTAAGCCACGTTTTTATTAACAATATTTGCCAGGGACTTGTAGTTTTCATTTAGGCATGGCAAATCTATAATGATACGCATTATCTCAAGAGCAAATTCTGTCACTTCTTTTAATGAAGTGAACCGCTTAGTAACAGGACAGATTCCGCATGACTGATAACAATACCGCCCTAAAGAAAGCTGGCCTGAAAGTAACGCTTCCTCGCTTAAAAATCCTGGAAGTTCTTCAGGAGCCGGACAACCATCACGTCAGTGCGGAAGATTTATACAAACGTCTGATCGATATGGGTGAAGAAATTGGTCTGGCTACGGTATATCGTGTACTGAACCAGTTTGACGACGCCGGTATCGTCACCCGCCACAATTTTGAAGGCGGTAAATCCGTATTTGAACTGACTCAACAACATCACCACGATCATCTGATCTGCCTCGACTGCGGAAAGGTTATCGAATTTAGTGATGAATCTATCGAAGCGCGTCAGCGTGAAATTGCCGCGAAGCATGGCATTCGCCTGACTAACCATAGTCTCTATCTTTACGGTCACTGTGCCGAAGGCGATTGCCGCGAAGATGAGCACGCGCACGAAGGCAAATAAGCCAGCCTGAACGAAAAAAGCCAACCTGCGGGTTGGCTTTTTTATACAAGGGAAATAAGAAAAGCGAGAGTTACAGCCCTCACTTATTTGTTATTACTGCGAATTTCCTGCCAGACCTTATCACAATCGGCTTTCACTGCCTGGTCATTACCGGTTTGCGTTGCCTGGATGCACTGCTGATAATCCAGTACGCGGACACTTTCCTGCTCGGCAAATTGCTGATGTTGTTTCTCTTTCTTCAGCACGTTTAACACGCTCTGACAGGCTTCAATTTTTTCCGGCGAACCTTGCGCGGTATTGATACAGGCGCTGTACGCCTCTTTCAGACGACTGTCTTCCTGTGGCGCGGTTGATTGCGCACAAGCCACCAGCCCCGATGCCATCGTGGCGATGAGAATCAGTTTTTTCATAGCGAATTCCTCAAATGTGCGGCAGGCACAAAACCTGCCGCGTCGGGCATCAGAAGATGGTGAATGGTGCGATTACCATGAATTTCACGTCGCGCTCATCCTGGAAGATGTTACCGTAACCGCCGCCCCAGCTTGGGATGTCGGAGTGGTTGTCGTATTCGGTGAAGTGCAGTTTGAACATTGTGCCCTTGGCACGACCGTCCTGAATGGTGTAGACCGCATCCAGGCTGTATGCAGACTCTTCAATAGTCCGGTTCTTGTCGTAGTACGCATCCGGATTGCTCTGCCAGGTCGCAGGTTTAGCATCCCATGCGTAAACGTAGGAAGCACCGATGGCGAAGCCTGGAAGATTCCAGTTTTTCAGGTCATACATCGCGCCGAAGAAGACCGCTTTTTCGCCGTTGGCGTTAAAGTCAGAACGGTTATCCCACCAGATATCCAGGCGACCGTTCGAGGAAGCGTAGGTTGGCGTCATACGTTGCAGGAAGTATCCCTGCTGACCGTCAGCTTTAACCCAGGTGCCTTCCAGACGCAAATCCACCACGTCAGCCGCCCGGTAACCAAAGGTCAACGCTTGCAGCCAGGCAGTGCCATCGTAAAGATCGTTGACGCTGCGATCGTCAACTTTATCGCGCGTACCGTAGAACTGGTAGCTGGTGGTTAACGGGCTACCGGCGATATCAAATTTATAGCTGGCTTTGGCAAAATACTGATCGATATACCCTTCCGCCTGACCAAACGCCGCTTCCAGCACGAAGTTATTTTTGAAGTCGTACTTCGCCCCAAGGGAGTGCAGATAATCAACTTTGGTGGTTTTATCGTTCTGATAAAACTCATCCATTTCCAGATGCCACGGCGCTTTGTATTCGTTGGTCCACATGTAGGAGAAACTCAACGCACCAGCATCGCCGTAATCAAAATTGGCCCCGGCTTCCGCGCCCTGATAGGTACCCGGCATAAAGCTCCAGTGCGGCGCTAACAGCGTTTGACCAGTTGGCTGAATGTAACCTGCCCTCGCCCACACCGGACCGTATTTAAATTTTGCCGCTGCTTTATACAGGCTTATACCGCTTTTGTCGCCGGACCAGTCTTCATCATAGGCTTTATTACTTTTCGAAAACGCGATTTCGTTCGGGTGTGAGCTGTCGCCGTTTTCCGCCATTTCAATCGCCGTAAACGCGGCAATATCAAGGCCGAACATATCAGCAGCATAACCGGACTGAAAATCGAGGTTGGCATTCCAGGTGGAGTGAGAAAGGTTGGTTTTGTATTTGTCGCCGTCGGTAACATCTTTACGGTCGCGTTCACGCTGCCAGTAATAGATACCGCCGGTTAAGGTTGAATCGTCGATGAATCCTTCGGCGCGAGCCTCCGGCATTGCCACCAGGCCCGACATTGCTGTAACACCGGCGATAGCCAGCGCCAGCGTACTACGTTTGCCACTAAACGTACGCATGGGTTAATCCTCTTTGACGTATAAATTGCTGCACCACAGGTGAACAGCGAAAAAAATAAAAATTAAAAAAGTAGCGTTGAGAAAAGTCTCGCTGACTACAGGAATAGACTATTTTTCGCGACGCGAATTATCAATCTCTTTCTGTAACGAGAATGTAAGAACATGAGCAACCGCACATATTTTGATGATTTTTGTTACAAGGTTTAAATGTGTACCAGGCGAGCGGGTAGAAGAAAAAATATGTGGCTTTCCAGTAAGATGAAAGCGGTTACATTTAAATTAATTATAATTTGTGATTTTAAATTTGTTGCATGAATAAATTGCGAAGCGAAATTAATTCGCGAAGAAAAGCAGAAAAAACGCCGCTGAACGCGGCGTTTTGAATTGTTTGCATGTTTCTTGCCGGATGCGGCGTAAACGCCTTATCCGGCAAGGTGAAACTTAAAATTACTCGCCTACTTTCGCCCAGGTATCACGCAGCCCAACGGTGCGGTTAAATACCGGTTTTTCCGCTGTGGAATGGCGGCTGTCGAGGCAGAAGTAGCCTTCACGCTCAAACTGGAATGCTTTACCTGCCACCGCATCTTTCAGAGACGGTTCAGCAAAGCCCTGTTTGATGACCAGAGAATCCTGGTTAATCACCGACAGGAAATCATCCGCAGCGCCTGGATTCGGCACACTGAACAGACGATCGTACAGGCGGATTTCAACCGGCAGCGCATGTGCCGCGCTTACCCAGTGAATAACGCCTTTGACTTTACGACCATCAGCCGGATCTTTGCTTAAGGTGTCGGCGTCATAAGTACAGAAGATAGTGGTGATATTGCCTTCGGCATCTTTCTCCACGCGTTCCGCTTTAATCACGTAAGCATTACGCAGACGCACTTCTTTACCCAGCACCAGACGTTTGTACTGCTTGTTAGCTTCTTCGCGGAAATCGGCGCGATCGATCCAAATCTCACCGCTAAACGGCACCTGACGGCTGCCCATTTCCGGTTTATTCGGATGGTTCGGCATGGTGACCATTTCGCCTTCGCCCTGATAGTTTTCGATAACCAGTTTCACCGGATCGATAACTGCCATTGCACGCGGCGCGTTCTCGTTGAGGTCTTCACGAATGCAGGATTCCAGCGACGCCATCTCAATGGTGTTGTCCTGCTTGGTCACGCCAATGCGTTTACAGAACTCACGAATAGAAGCCGCAGTGTAACCACGACGACGCAGACCGGAAATGGTCGGCATACGTGGATCATCCCAACCTTCTACGTGCTTGTCGGTGACCAGTTGGTTCAGCTTACGCTTGGACATCACGGTGTATTCCAGATTCAGGCGCGAGAATTCGTACTGGCGCGGATGAACAGGAATGGTGATGTTGTCCAGTACCCAGTCGTACAGACGACGGTTATCCTGGAACTCCAGCGTACACAGAGAGTGCGTAATGCCTTCCAGCGCATCGCTGATGCAGTGGGTGAAGTCGTACATCGGGTAGATGCACCACTTGTTGCCGGTCTGGTGGTGTTCAGCAAACTTAATGCGGTACAGCACCGGATCGCGCATCACGATAAACGGCGAAGCCATGTCGATTTTCGCGCGCAGGCAGGCTTTACCTTCTTCAAAACCACCGGTACGCATTTTTTCGAACAGCGCCAGGTTCTCTTCAACGCTGCGGTCGCGGTACGGGCTGTTTTTACCCGGCTGCGTCAGAGTGCCACGATATTCGCGGATCTGTTCTGGCGTCAGCTCATCGACATACGCCAGGCCTTTATTGATCAGTTCAACAGCATAGGCGTGGAGCTGATCAAAATAATCGGAGGAGTAACGGACGTTACCAGACCAGTGAAAACCTAACCACTCTACGTCGTTTTTGATCGACTCGACGTACTCAATATCTTCTTTTACCGGGTTAGTGTCGTCGAAACGCAGGTTGCACTGGCCTTTATAGTCCTGGGCGATCCCGAAGTTCAGGCAGATAGATTTCGCATGGCCAATATGCAGATAGCCATTCGGCTCCGGCGGGAAACGGGTGTGTACTGTGGTGTGCTTACCACTGGCCAGATCTTCATCGATGATCTGACGAATAAAGTTAGTCGGGCGGGCTTCTGCCTCACTCATCGTGGATTCCTCAAAGCGTAAACAACGTATAACGGCGTATGATCTTATAAGCGGGACAGGCTGACAACTGTTAGTTAGAGAAAATCGAAAAATCTAACAGAGATTATGGGGATAGTTGATGAAAAAAAAAGCGGCAGAGAAGATCTCCACCGCTTGTCATTGTTGGATGCGACGCTCAAGCGTCGCATCAGGCATAAAGCAGATTACTTTTTGATTTCATACAGCGGTGTTTGACCCGCCACAACATGGCCCTGAGCTTTAATGATCAAGCCACTGAAATCGTCGATATTGCTGCAAACCACCGGGCTAATCATCGAACGGGCGTTAGCGTTCAGGTAATCCAGATCCATTTCCAGAATCGGTTGCCCTGCGCTTACCTGCGCGCCCTCTTCCACCAAACGTTTAAAGCCTTTACCTTCCAGCGCTACGGTGTCGATACCCATGTGGACGACAATCTCCGCGCCTTTTTCGGTTTCCAGGCAGAACGCGTGGTTGGTGTTGAAGATTTTCACGATTGTCCCTGCGGCTGGTGATACGACGATTTTATCTGTCGGTTTCACCGCCACACCGTCACCCACCGCTTTGCTGGCGAATGCTTCGTCTGGCACCTGATCCAGTGCGACAACATCACCGGTAATTGGCGATACCAGCTCAGCGATAGACACTGCGTTTGGTACAGCCTGCGGTTTCGCTACCGGAGCGGCAGTTGCCGGAGCAGCTTCAGCAGAAGCAGCAGCTACCGGGCCACGAGCAACGACTTTCTTCATCGCATCGCCGATGGATTCTGCTTTCGCGCCGACAATCACCTGGATGGTCTGTTTGTTCAGTTTCACCACACCAGAAGCACCCAGACGTTTACACATCGCATCGTTGACACGTGCTGAGTCAGCCACAGTCAAGCGCAGACGAGTAATACAGGCGTCAATCGCTTTTAGATTGTCACTACCACCAACTGCCGCAATGTAGTTGGTTGCCAGTTGAGTTAAGCCTTCTTCGGTATTGCTGTTCGCTTCTTCAGTAACGATCTCGTCATCTTTATCTTCACGACCTGGCGTTTTCAGGTTGAACATACGGATAACCGCACTGAACACCACAAAGTAGATAACGAAGAAAACAACGCCCATCACCAGCAGCATCCAGACGTTCTGGCTGGCTGCTGGCAGGTTGTACATCAACGCGTAGTCGATAGCGCCCGCAGAGAAGGAGAAGCCCGCGTGGATCCCCAGCAGCGTTGCCACAAACAGACTGATACCGGTCAGCAGTGCGTGCAGGAGGTACAGCAACGGCGCAAGGAACATGAACAGGAATTCCAGCGGCTCAGTCACACCTGTCAGGAACGCGGTGATAGCAACAGAAAGCAGCATCCCGCCAACCATCGGGCGACGCTCTTTCGGTGCTGCGAAGTACATCGCCAGCGCCGCACCTGGCAGACCGAACATCATGATCGGGAAGAAGCCAGACATGAACATCCCCGCAGTGCCGTCGCCCGCATAGAAGCGGTTGATGTCACCGTGGAAAACCGTACCCGCAGCGTTGGTGAATTCACCAATCTGGAACCAGGCGATGGTATTCAGTACCTGATGCAGACCGGTTGGGATCAGCAGACGGTTGATGAAACCAAAGATACCGGAACCCAGCGCGCCCGCAGAAACGATCCACTCGCCGCCTGCATGGATAGCGTGCTGTACCGGCGGCCAGACGTAACCAAAAATGGCTGCCAGCACCAGGCAGAAGAAGCCGGTGGCGATCGGCACAAAACGTTTGCCGCCGAAGAAGCTCAGGAAGTCCGGCAGTTTAATATCAGACCAACGGTTATAGGCTGCACCACCGACCAGACCGGTAATGATACCTGCCAGAACCCCCATGTTAATTTCTGGGTTGATGGTCACCATCGCTTTAGTTAACACAAAGTAACCAACTGCACCCGCCAACGCAGCTGCACCTGCACTGTCTTTGGACCAGCTGGAGGCCACGCCGATCGCAAAGATCAACGCCAGGTTATCAAAAATCGCGCCGCCTGCCTGGGCAATAAACGCAACATTAAGTAAATCTGGCTGGCCGAATCGCAGCAACAGTGCCGCCACCGGCAGCACCGCGATAGGGAGCTGTAACGCCCTACCGAGTCGCTGGAAAAAACCTAAAATATTCATCTTATTCCCCCTACGAGAATTCTATTTGGCTCGTTTAAAGCCGTATCTTTATTTTGCAGCAAATTGTACTGCCGATGTTCTGTAATCATATTGTTAGATCATCTGCTACAGAGTGTGTGAAAATTTAATTCGTACCGCAAATTAAACGCGCGTCTTTTGTGAGTTTTGTCACCAAATATCGTTATCATTACTCCCTTTTACTGGCTAAACCAGAAAACTTATTTTATCATTCAAAAAATCAGGTCGGATTGACGCCTGTCTGCGCAAATCCAGGTTACGCTTAAAGATGCCTAATCCGCCAACGGCTTACTTTTTACTTACTTGAGGTGAATAATGAGACTGATCCCCCTGACTACCGCTGAACAGGTCGGCAAATGGGCTGCTCGCCATATCGTTAATCGTATTAATGCGTTCAAACCGACTGCCGATCGTCCGTTTGTGCTTGGCCTGCCGACTGGCGGCACGCCGATGACCACCTATAAAGCGTTAGTCGAAATGCATAAAGCAGGCCAGGTCAGCTTTAAGCACGTTGTCACCTTCAACATGGACGAATATGTCGGTCTGCCGAAAGAGCATCCGGAAAGCTACTACAGTTTTATGCACCGTAACTTCTTCGATCACGTTGATATTCCAGCAGAAAATATCAACCTTCTCAACGGCAATGCCCCAGATATCGACGCCGAATGCCGCCAGTATGAAGAAAAAATCCGCTCTTACGGTAAAATCCACCTGTTTATGGGCGGTGTAGGTAACGACGGTCACATTGCATTTAACGAACCGGCCTCTTCTCTTGCCTCTCGCACCCGTATCAAAACCCTGACACATGACACTCGCGTCGCAAACTCTCGTTTCTTTGATAACGATGTTAATCAGGTGCCAAAATATGCGCTGACCGTAGGTGTGGGTACACTGCTGGATGCCGAAGAAGTGATGATTCTGGTGCTGGGCAGCCAGAAAGCACTGGCACTGCAGGCTGCCGTTGAAGGTTGCGTTAACCACATGTGGACCATCAGCTGTCTGCAACTGCATCCGAAAGCCATCATGGTGTGCGATGAACCTTCCACCATGGAGCTGAAAGTTAAGACTTTAAGATATTTCAACGAATTAGAAGCAGAAAATATCAAAGGTCTGTAATTGTTATCCCTGCCCTGACGCCTTGCTCAGGGCATTATTATTTTTGAAATCGGGGGTCGGAATGTATGCATTAACCCAGGGCCGGATCTTTACCGGTCATGAATTTCTTGATGACCATGCAGTTGTTATCGCTGATGGCCTGATTAAAAGCGTCTGCCCAATAGCGGAACTGCCGCCAGAGATTGAACAACGTTCACTGAACGGGGCCATTCTCTCCCCCGGTTTTATCGATGTGCAGTTAAACGGCTGCGGCGGCGTACAGTTCAACGATACCGCTGAAGCGGTCAGCGTGGAAACGCTGGAAATCATGCAGAAAGCCAATGAGAAATCAGGCTGCACTAACTATTTGCCGACGCTTATCACCACCAGCGATGAGCTGATGAAACAGGGCGTGCGCGTTATGCGCGAGTACCTGGCAAAACATCCGAATCAGGCATTAGGTTTACATCTGGAAGGTCCGTGGCTGAATCTGGTAAAAAAAGGCACCCATAATCCGAATTTTGTGCGCAAACCTGATGCCGCGCTGGTCGATTTCCTGTGTGAAAATGCCGATGTCATTACCAAAGTGACGCTGGCACCGGAAATGGTTCCAGCAGAAGTGATCAGCAAACTGGCAAATGCCGGGATTGTGGTGTCTGCCGGTCACTCCAACGCGACGTTGAAAGAAGCGAAAGCCGGTTTCCGCGCGGGGATTACCTTTGCCACCCATCTGTACAACGCGATGCCGTATATTACGGGCCGTGAGCCGGGCCTGGCGGGCGCGATCCTCGACGAAGCTGACATTTATTGCGGTATTATCGCTGATGGCCTGCATGTTGATTACGCCAACATTCGTAACGCTAAACGTCTGAAAGGCGACAAACTGTGTCTGGTTACCGATGCCACCGCGCCAGCAGGTGCCAATATTGAACAGTTCATTTTTGCGGGTAAAACAATATACTACCGCAACGGACTTTGTGTGGATGAGAATGGTACGTTAAGTGGTTCATCCTTAACCATGATTGAAGGCGTGCGTAATCTGGTTGAACATTGCGGTATCGCACTGGATGAAGTGCTGCGTATGGCGACGCTCTATCCGGCTCGTGCGATTGGCGTTGAAAAACGTCTCGGCACGCTCGCCGCAGGTAAAGTGGCCAACCTGACCGCATTCACACCTGATTTTAAAATCACCAGGACCATCGTTAACGGTAACGAGGTCGTAACCCAATAAGAGAAAGTATGACACCAGGCGGACAAGCTCAGATAGGTAATGTTGATCTCGTAAAACAGCTTAACAGCGCGGCGGTTTATCGCCTGATTGACCAGCATGGGCCAATCTCGCGAATTCAGATTGCTGAGCAAAGCCAGCTTGCCCCCGCCAGCGTAACCAAAATTACGCGTCAGCTTATCGAACGCGGGCTGATCAAAGAAGTTGATCAGCAGGCCTCCACCGGAGGCCGCCGCGCTATCTCTATCGTCACCGAAACCCGCAATTTCCACGCAATTGGCGTACGTCTCGGTCGCCACGACGCCACCATCACCCTGTTTGATCTCAGCAGCAAAGTTCTGGCAGAAGAACATTACCCGCTACCGGAACGTACCCAGCAGACGCTGGAACATGCCCTGCTGAATGCCATTACTCAGTTTATTGAGAACCACCAGCGCAAGCTGCGGGAGCTGATCGCGATTTCAGTGATCCTGCCAGGGCTGGTCGACCCGGACAGCGGCAAAATTCACTACATGCCGCATATTCAGGTGGAAAACTGGGGGCTGGTTGAAGCACTGGAAGAGCGTTTTAAAGTGACCTGTTTTGTCGGCCACGATATCCGCAGTCTGGCGCTGGCAGAGCACTACTTCGGTGCAAGTCAGGATTGCGAAGACTTCATTCTGGTGCGTGTCCATCGCGGAACGGGGGCCGGGATTATCTCTAATGGGCGCATTTTTATTGGCCGCAACGGCAACGTCGGTGAAATTGGCCATATTCAGGTCGAACCGCTGGGTGAACGCTGCCACTGCGGCAACTTTGGCTGCCTGGAAACTATCGCTGCCAACGCTGCCATTGAACAACGGGTGTTGAATTTATTAAAGCAGGGCTACCAGAGCCGTGTGCCGCTGGACGATTGCACCATCAAAACAATCTGCAAAGCCGCGAACAAAGGCGATAGCCTGGCCTCGGAAGTGATCGAGTATGTCGGTCGTCATCTGGGCAAAACCATCGCCATTGCTATCAACTTATTTAATCCGCAAAAAATTGTTATCGCTGGTGAGATCACCGAAGCCGATAAAGTGCTGCTCCCTGCTATCGAAAGCTGCATTAATACTCAGGCACTGAAGGCGTTTCGCACTAATCTACCGGTGGTACGTTCTGAGCTGGATCACCGCTCGGCAATCGGCGCTTTTGCGCTGGTAAAACGCGCCATGCTCAACGGTATTTTGCTCCAGCATTTGCTGGAAAATTAATGTGCTTTTATAGTGGCGCTTATTGTTGCCAATATTCTGGGTAGTCCATGACCATTAAAAATGTAATTTGCGATATCGACGGCGTGCTGATGCACGATAACGTCGCCGTACCGGGTGCAGCGGAATTTTTGCACGGGATTATGGATAAAGGCCTGCCGCTGGTGTTGCTGACCAACTATCCTTCGCAGACCGGGCAAGATCTGGCGAACCGCTTTGCCACTGCCGGTGTCGATGTGCCGGACAGCGTGTTTTATACCTCCGCGATGGCAACCGCCGATTTCCTGCGTCGCCAGGAAGGCAAGAAAGCGTATGTGGTGGGCGAAGGCGCGCTGATTCATGAGCTGTACAAAGCTGGTTTTACGATTACCGATGTGAACCCTGATTTTGTGATTGTTGGCGAAACACGCTCCTACAACTGGGACATGATGCATAAAGCGGCCTATTTTGTCGCTAATGGTGCACGCTTTATCGCCACCAACCCAGATACTCACGGACGCGGTTTTTATCCCGCCTGTGGCGCGCTGTGCGCGGGCATTGAGAAAATCTCCGGACGTAAACCGTTCTATGTTGGTAAGCCGAGTCCGTGGATCATCCGCGCGGCATTAAACAAAATGCAGGCGCATTCGGAAGAAACGGTGATTGTCGGCGATAACCTGCGTACCGATATTCTGGCGGGCTTCCAGGCCGGTCTGGAGACGATTCTTGTGCTCTCCGGCGTTTCGTCGCTCGACGATATCGACAGTATGCCGTTCCGCCCAAGCTGGATTTACCCGTCAGTCGCTGAAATCGACGTTATCTGAATAGCAACCACGTCTGCGGACGTGGTTTCTTATTTTTACCCATCATTAAAATTCACCCATTCAATAAAACCCACTAAAAATTATCGAATCATCAACAAACACATCCTTACACCAGACCTTTTTTCACCAATCGACAATCACCATTACGTTTTTTATTTTTTCACCGTCAAATCGCTTGCGCACAGTGCTGCTTTGCGGCATTTTTTTAAACAAGCAAACACAACAAGCAACAAATACCAGGTTAACGGAGAAGGTTATGTGTTCAATTTTTGGCGTATTCGATATCAAAACAGACGCAGTTGAGCTGCGGAAGAAAGCACTCGAGCTGTCACGCCTGATGCGTCATCGCGGCCCGGACTGGTCCGGTATTTATGCCAGCGATAACGCCATTCTCGCCCACGAACGTCTGTCAATTGTTGACGTTAACGCGGGGGCGCAACCTCTCTACAACCAACAAAAAACCCACGTACTGGCGGTAAACGGTGAAATCTACAACCACCAGGCATTGCGCACCGAATATGGCGATCGTTACCAATTCCAGACCGGGTCTGACTGCGAAGTGATCCTCGCGCTGTATCAGGAAAAAGGGCCGGAATTTCTCGACGACTTGCAGGGCATGTTTGCCTTTGCCCTGTACGACAGCGAAAAAGATGCATATCTGATTGGTCGCGACCATCTGGGGATCATCCCACTGTATATGGGGTATGACGAACACGGTCAGCTGTATGTGGCCTCAGAAATGAAAGCCCTGGTGCCAGTATGCCGCACGATTAAAGAGTTCCCGGCGGGGAGCTATTTATGGAGTCAGGACGGCGAAATCCGTTCTTATTATCATCGCGACTGGTTCGACTACGATGCGGTGAAAGATAACGTGACCGACAAAAACGAGCTGCGTCAGGCGCTGGAAGATTCCGTTAAAAGCCATCTGATGTCAGACGTGCCTTACGGCGTGCTGCTCTCGGGTGGTCTGGATTCCTCAATTATTTCCGCAATCACCAAGAAATACGCCGCCCGTCGCGTGGAAGATCAGGAACGCTCTGAAGCCTGGTGGCCGCAGTTGCACTCCTTTGCCGTAGGTCTGCCGGGTTCTCCTGATCTGAAAGCAGCCCAGGAAGTGGCGAACCATCTGGGCACTGTGCACCACGAAATTCACTTCACTGTACAGGAAGGTCTGGATGCCATCCGCGATGTGATTTACCACATCGAAACTTATGATGTGACCACTATTCGCGCTTCAACACCGATGTATTTAATGTCGCGTAAGATCAAGGCAATGGGAATTAAAATGGTGTTGTCCGGTGAAGGTTCTGACGAAGTGTTTGGCGGTTATCTTTACTTCCACAAAGCGCCGAACGCTAAAGAACTGCATGAAGAGACGGTGCGTAAACTGCTGGCCCTGCATATGTATGACTGCGCGCGTGCCAACAAAGCGATGTCAGCCTGGGGCGTGGAAGCACGCGTTCCGTTCCTCGACAAGAAATTCCTCGACGTGGCGATGCGTATTAACCCGCAGGATAAAATGTGCGGTAACGGTAAGATGGAAAAACACATCCTGCGTGAATGTTTTGAGTCGTACCTGCCTGCAAGTGTTGCCTGGCGGCAGAAAGAGCAGTTCTCCGATGGCGTCGGTTACAGTTGGATTGACACACTGAAAGAAGTGGCGGCACAACAGGTTTCTGATCAGCAACTGGAAACAGCCCGCTTCCGCTTCCCATACAACACGCCGACCTCAAAAGAAGCGTACCTGTACCGGGAAATCTTTGAAGAACTGTTCCCGCTTCCGAGCGCCGCTGAGTGCGTGCCGGGCGGTCCTTCCGTCGCTTGTTCTTCCGCTAAAGCGATCGAGTGGGATGAGGCGTTCAAGAAAATGGACGATCCGTCTGGTCGTGCGGTTGGCGTTCACCAGTCAGCGTATAAATAAGACGTGTAATATTGCCCCGGAGAAATCCGGGGCAATTTCAGTTACTGGGGAGCTTGTTGATTCTGATATGCAGTGAGGAAATGTTCCGGATTTGCTACATCGCTGTCAGATAATTCATTACTGTAAGCGACTGACCAGGTTGCCGATTCCTCCGGGATATGCAGGCTTCCATTTCCCTCTTTCAGGCGTAATAACTCAAAAGATTCACCCTTGATTACAGCGGTATAAGATTTCTCACCTTCCTGTAATACTTTTACTTTGCAGCGAAAAATCTGACCATCGATGTCATTATCAACATGCGATACCTGAACGAGTGCCTCATTAGACGCTTTCGGCCCGATTCGCATCATCCACACCACAGCGCCTTCCTGCCCACGATAGCCAAAAACATATTTACCGATTTCCGGTTTGACCGTATCGGCAAACGCGGATTGCATAAGTAATAAGACACCCATCAACATCGTCATAAAACGCAGCATAGTATTCCCTCAATAAATCGCCTGAAGTGATAGCAGAGATGCAGGCGTAGCGATCCCTGCCCAGTCCTGTTGCAACGGGCCAGTATTTCATAGATTAATTTCCCACCACTATTGTTGAATTCCGAATTTCATCCTGTATGACAAAAGAATGGCTGTAGGGTGGGGAAAAAACACAAAGTAAACAATAATTGACGAATATAGCGCCACGCTGTTCGCAACCTAACCAAACAGTCACTTTCGAGCAATTTTCCTTGAAAAAGAGGTTGACGCTGCAAGGCTCTATACGCATAATGCGCCCCGCAACGCCGATAAGGTATCGCGAAAAAAAGATGGCTACGTAGCTCAGTTGGTTAGAGCACATCACTCATAATGATGGGGTCACAGGTTCGAATCCCGTCGTAGCCACCATCTTTTTGCGGGAGTGGCGAAATTGGTAGACGCACCAGATTTAGGTTCTGGCGCCGCAAGGTGTGCGAGTTCAAGTCTCGCCTCCCGCACCATTCACCAGAAAGCGTTGTACGGATGGGGTATCGCCAAGCGGTAAGGCACCGGTTTTTGATACCGGCATTCCCTGGTTCGAATCCAGGTACCCCAGCCATCTTCTTCGAGTAAGCGGTTCAGCGCCCGGTTATTGGGGTATCGCCAAGCGGTAAGGCACCGGTTTTTGATACCGGCATTCCCTGGTTCGAATCCAGGTACCCCAGCCATCGAAGAAATAATCTGGCTACGTAGCTCAGTTGGTTAGAGCACATCACTCATAATGATGGGGTCACAGGTTCGAATCCCGTCGTAGCCACCAAATTCTGAATCTGTCGAATAGATTCGGCAAATTCAAAAACAAATTTGTTGGGGTATCGCCAAGCGGT
>NZ_RHJQ01000020.1:0-1659 GCF_004211995.1 Escherichia sp. E14S1 | reverse complement strand
TTCTGCAGCTTCTGCGTTAATCTCTGTATTGGCAGACTAATTCTGTTGATAATCTCAACCAGCCCGGTATCCCCCCGGGCTGATTTTATTTTTATCCAGTCGTTAAAATTTATTGTTTCCTGACAACCGTTTTCGTCAGAGAATCCGAAAATAAATATCCCCTCTCCTGCTGCCAGCGCCAACTTCACACCAGAAATCAGATTATTAATAATCTTAAATAAGAATTTTATATTTTTCATAAATACGCTTTAGCCATTTTATGGGTGCGCCGATATATAGGGTATGCGGCAGTCATAACGCATATTTTATTTAAATTCTATTTTGGGCGGATCGCACCGCCAGGTTTTAATTGAGGATATATCATGTCACAGGTCATTAATACCAACGCACTGAGCCTGGTTGCACAGAACAACCTGAACAAATCTCAGTCCACTCTCGGCACTGCGATCCAACGCCTGTCTTCTGGTCTGCGTATTAACAGCGCAAAAGACGATGCTGCTGGCCAGGCTATCAGCAACCGTTTCACCGCCAGCATCTCTGGTCTGACTCAGGCTTCCCGCAACGCTAACGACGGTATCTCCATCGCTCAGACCACTGAAGGTGCGCTGAACGAAGTGAACGACAACCTGCAGAACATCCGTCGTCTGACTGTTCAGGCGCAGAACGGCACTAACTCCGATTCTGACCGTCAGTCCATCCAGGACGAAATCAATGCCCGTCTGGATGAAATCGACCGCATCTCCAATCAGACTGAATTTAACGGCGTTAAAGTTCTCAGCCAGGATCAGTCTCTGTCTATTCAGGTAGGTTCTAACGATAGCGAAACTATCAGTATCGATCTGAGCAAGATGGATGCCGGCACCCTCGGGATGACTGATTTCAACGTGGCTGGCGGTATTAATGCCGCAACCCTGAATACAACAGGCGCTAATGTGAATGTTGATGAAGGCTATAAGTATGATGTAGCTAATGTCACAGACACAGGTGCAGGTGCCAAAAAGGCGGATAATATTGTTAAAGATGATGCAACTGGTAAAATCTACGCCCAGATTGGTACAGATGCCGATCCGGCAAAAAATAAGTACTATGAAATTAAGGATGACGGTAAAGGCGGTATGACCTTCGATAGTGCTGGTGCGGATACAGGTTTTACTAAGGCTACAGCACCTACATCAGTAAAAGACCAGGAAGCTTATCACTCTACACAAGTAACAGGTGTACCGGCCGGTACCACCCTGAAAGACGATGGTAAAGGTAACTACTATCTGGAAGATGCTACGGGTAATTTAACCAATGCCAAACTGGATACTACCAACGATAAGGCTGGTAATTTCACTGCGACCATCACTGATTTAAAAACCGCAGTTAACACCAAACCAGCAACCACCGATCCGCTGAAAGCTATCGATGCCGCGCTGTCTCAGGTTGACAAACTGCGTTCTGGCCTCGGTGCCGTACAGAACCGTTTCGATTCTGTTATCAGCAACCTGAACAACACCGTTAACAACCTGTCTGAGTCTCGTTCTCGTATCCTCGACGCTGACTTCGCGTCTGAAGTATCTAATATGAGCCGCGCTAACATCCTGCAGTCTGCCGGTACTTCTGTTCTGGCACAGGCCAACCAGGTTCCGCAGAACGTTCTGCAGCTTCTGCGTTAAT
>NZ_RHJQ01000001.1:0-142938 GCF_004211995.1 Escherichia sp. E14S1 | reverse complement strand
TTGCACTGGCGGGTTTTCGTTAAAATAGGTGAAACTGACCGATAAGCCGGGTTCTGTCGTGGACAGTCATTCATCTAGGCCAGCAATCGCTCACTGGCTCAAGCAGCCTACCCGGGTTCAGTACGGGCCGTACCTTATGAACCCCTATTTGGCCTTGCTCCGGGTGGAGTTTACCGTGCCACGGACTGTTACCAGCCGCGCGGTGCGCTCTTACCGCACCCTTTCACCCTTACCTGATCCCACTCGCGTGGGCCATCGGCGGTTTGCTCTCTGTTGCACTGGTCGTGGGTTTCCCCCCCAGGCGTTACCTGGCACCCTGCCCTATGGAGCCCGGACTTTCCTCCCCTCCGCCCGTCTCCCCCGAAGAGGACGACGACGAAGCGGCGACTGTCTGGTCAGCTTCGGCGCGCAGTATAGAGGGTTTACACGCCCTTGTCACCCCGCGTTGCGCATTCCAATCGCCAGTGTTGCAGCAATATTGCGCGAAGCTCGGTAAATATTGTCATAAGCCCCGCTGAAAGCTTCATCCAGCGTAACAATACTGTTTAACACGCTGAATACAGCATCGATACCATGCTGGTGCACAACGCCAACATCCTTCGTAAGACTACCCGCAATACCAATTACCGGTTTATTGTATTTCTTCGCCACATTAGCCACCCCAATCGGTACTTTGCCATGGATGCTCTGGCTATCAATGCGCCCTTCTCCGGTGATAACCAGCGTGCAATCATGAATATGTTCTTCCAGATTGAGCGCCGTAGTCACAATCTCAATGCCGCTCTTTAGCTCTGCGCCAAGAAAAGCCATCAACGCCGCGCCCATTCCGCCCGCCGCACCTGCACCGGGGACGTCTTTCACATCAACATGCAGCGATTTTTTGATGACATCAGCATAGTGAGAGAGATTCTTGTCCAGCTCGACAATCGTGGCTTCATTCGCCCCTTTTTGCGGGCCAAAGATCCGCGAAGCGCCACTGTCGCCCACCAGCGGATTGGTGACATCACAGGCGACGCGAATCGTACAATTCTTTAAACGTGGATCGAGGCCACTGATATCAATGGTATTCAGAGTATTAAGACTGCCGCCGCCAAAGCCGATTTCATTGCCATTGGCATCGCTTAACTTCGCTCCCAGCGCCTGCATCATCCCTGCACCGCCATCGTTGGTGGCGCTACCGCCAATACCGATAATGATGCTTGTTGCACCGCTCTCCAGCGCCTGCAGGATTAACTCCCCTGTGCCGCGTGAAGTGGTTACCAGCGGATCACGCTTTTCCGATGGCACCAGCGCCAGCCCACTGGCCGCAGCCATTTCGATAAACGCGGTTTTGCCGTCGCCGGAGATCCCCCAACTGGCATTCACTTTCTCGCCCAGCGGCCCTGTAACCCAGGCGTGACGTTCAGCCCCCTGGGTGGCAGCAATCATCGCTTCCACCGTTCCTTCGCCACCGTCGGCAACAGGAACAGAAACGTACTGTGCATCAGGAAAAATTTCCCGAAATCCTTTTTCTATCGCCTGCGCAACCTCGCTGGCTGATAAACTTTCTTTATAAGAGTCTGGGGCGATTACGATTTTCATACCTTTGCCTGTTACCACATTACGCCGGGGGGCGTTTCTCTTATTCGGCCTGGATTCCAGGCCCGGATAGCAATAAGCCATCCGGGCACGACGTCATTAGCGAGTAACTTCGACTTTCGCCAGTTTTTCGTAGTAGCACGCAAGGGCGCTATGGTCTGCTGTTCCCAGACCATCGGCACGCAGCGCTTGCATCATCTCCATAACCGCAGCCGTCAGCGGCAGTTGCGCGCCAACGCCGTGGGAGGTATCCAGCGCATTCGCCAGATCCTTAATATGCAGATCAATACGGAAACCTGGCTTGAAGTTACGGTCCATCACCATTGGCGCTTTCGCATCCAGCACGGTACTGCCCGCCAGTCCACCACGAATTGCCTGATAAACCAGATCCGGGTTAACGCCTGCTTTGGTTGCCAGCGTCAACGCTTCTGACATCGCGGCAATATTCAGCGCCACAATGACCTGGTTGGCCAGTTTGGTGACGTTGCCTGCACCGATTTCCCCGGTATGTACCACAGACCCCGCCATCGCTTTCATTAAGTCATAGTATTTGTCGAAAATAGCCTTATCGCCACCCACCATCACTGACAGAGTGCCATCAATCGCTTTCGGCTCACCACCGCTAACCGGAGCATCAAGCATATCAATGCCTTTCGCTTTCAGCGCTTCGCTGATTTCACGGCTTGCCAACGGTGCGATAGAACTCATGTCGATCAATACCGTGCCGGGTTTCGCGCCTTCAATAATGCCATTTTCACCCAGCGCCACTTCTTTCACATGAGGAGAGTTTGGCAGCATGGTAATGATGACGTCGCACTGTTCAGCGATCGCTTTAGCCGTAGAAGCTGTTTCTGCACCTGCAGCTATCACTTTTGCGATAACTTCAGGGTTACGGTCAGAAACCACCAGCGAGTAACCTGCTTTCAGAAGGTTTTTACTCATTGGTTTACCCATAATACCCAGGCCAATAAAACCAACTTTCATAGTCATATCAATCATCTCTCTTGTTGCGGTGGTGGTTATTTTTTAAAGGTATCTGCCAGTTTCTGGGTGGCAGAGCGGAACACGCCGAGATCGCTACCAACAGCCACAAACGTCGCGCCCCATTCCAGATAACGACGCGCATCGGCTTCGACCGGTGCGAGGATACCGCTGGGTTTGCCGTGCGCTCTGGCACGGTTAAAAATATGTTGAATCGCTTTTTGTACATCCGGGTGTGATGCATTGCCGAGATGGCCTAATGCCGCAGCCAGATCGCTGGGACCGACGAAGATGCCGTCTACACCTTCGGTAGCGGCGATGGCATCGACGTTATCTACGCCTTGCTGACTTTCAATCTGGACCAGAATGGTGATGTTCTTGTTCGACTGAGCGAAATAATCCGCCACGGTGCCAAACATATTGGCGCGGTGAGAAACGGAGACGCCGCGAATACCTTCTGGTGGATAACGAGTAGATGCCACTGCTTGTACCGCTTCCTCTTCTGTTTCGACAAATGGAATCAGGAAGTTATAGAAACCGATATCCAGAAGACGCTTAATAATTACCGGTTCGTTGGTCGGCACCCGCACCACTGGCGCGCTGGGGCTACCTTTCAGGGCCATCAGCTGGGGAATAAATGTGGAGATATCGTTTGGCGCATGTTCGCCATCCAGCACCAGCCAGTCAAAGCCAGCCAAACCAAGAACTTCAGTGCTAATCGGGTTAGAGAGAGCTGACCAGCAACCAATTTGTACCTGTTTCGCAGCCAGTGCGGCTTTGAATTTATTCGGGAAAATATCGTTATTCATCGCTTATACCTTTGCTTATTTCTGCAATTCCATACGTTTAATGTCGCCAACCACGAAGAGGTAGCAGACCATCGCCATCAGCGCCGAACATCCCACGAAGACCAGTGCCGCATTGAAGGAGTGCAGTTCACTTACCAGGTAACCAATCACCAGTGGAGTGACAATGGAGGCAACATTGCCAAAGACGTTAAATACGCCGCCACAGAGGCCAACAATCTCTTTCGGCGCGGTGTCAGAAATCACCGGCCAGCCCAGCGCACCAAATCCTTTGCCAAAGAAGGCCAGCGCCATCAGCATGACCACCAGCGTGGTGTTGTTGGTGTAGTTACATAAGATGATGGTGGAAGCCAGCAACATTCCCAGTACAATCGGTAGCTTACGAGCCAGGGTCAGTGACAAACCGCGTTTGATCAGATAATCCGAGAAGACACCACCGAGCACACCGCCAGCAAAACCACACAGTGCCGGAATCGAGGCGACCAGGCCTACCTTCAGAATCGACATACCTTTTTCCTGCACCAGATAAATCGGGAACCAGGTAAGGAAGAACCAGGTGATGGTGTTGATAAAATATTGTCCGAAAAATACACCCAGCATCATGCGACTGGAGAGCAATTGCTTGATGTAATGCAGTTTGGGACCGCTTGCCACCGCACTGCCCGGCTTTTTGTGGTCCATATCAACCACCGCGCCATTTTCAGAGATAAACTTCAACTCTTCCGCGGACATGCGTGGGTGATCTGTCGGGTTATGAATCAACTTGATCCACAGCGCCGTCAGCACAAAACCAATCACTCCCATAACGGTAAAGACGTGCTCCCAGCCCCAGGCAAAAGTCAGCCAGCCAAGCAGCGGTGAGAAGAGCGCCAGCGAGAAATATTGCGCCGAGTTAAAGATGGCGGAGGCAGTACCACGTTCTTTCGTCGGGAACCAGGCCGCGACAATACGGGCGTTCGCCGGGAATGACGGCGCTTCCGAAAACCCCAGCATAAAGCGCATAAAGAACATGGAGATCCCAGCCCAGGCCAGCGGAAACATATCGACAAAGCCTTGCAGGAAGGTGAACAGCGACCAGAAAAAGAGGCTGTAAGTGTAAACTTTCTTCGAGCCAAACTTATCAAGCAGCCAGCCGCCGGGGATTTGCATCAGCAAGTAGGCCCAGCCAAAAGCGGAGAAGATGTAACCCATCGAAACCGCACTTAACTGCAACTCTTTTGCTACTTCGGTACCAGCAATAGACAGCGTTGCACGATCGGCGTAGTTAACGGCGGTAACAATAAAAATAATCAGTAATATTAAATAGCGGGTATGCACGCCTTTCTTTTTTTCGTCAACGGTGTCCAGAATCATTTTATTTACCTCGGGTACTTATGCTGATTTTTATTATTATGGGGAAGATGTTATTTATGAGTTTCATTTATGCCGTAATGACAATGAACTCGGGAATCAGTATAAGCAGCGCGAGAATAATAATCATTGTGCAAATGCTAATTTAATTAATACGATTTAAATATTATTTTGAGCATATGCACATAAGGTTGCGCGCTAAAGCACAGATTTACGCATTGCCTTGCCGGGCGGTACTGCAATCCCTGAAATGATTGACATTGATCACATTTCTGCGTTTAAACTCCTGACATTCTTATTTCACCCAATGAAGTCATTTATTTTTAAATGAGACCAGGTCCTCATTTTAATAGTCCCTGGCTGGAGAATATTGCACAATGGCCAACATCGAAATCAGACAAGAAACGCCAACTGCGTTTTATATAAAAGTTCACGACACAGATAATGTGGCAATTATTGTTAATGATAATGGCCTGAAAGCAGGAACGCGTTTTCCGGACGGACTGGAATTAATTGAACATATTCCTCAGGGGCATAAAGTCGCATTGCTGGACATTCCAGCTAATGGAGAAATTATTCGTTATGGCGAAGTGATTGGTTACGCCGTGCGCGCAATCCCACGCGGAAGCTGGATCGACGAATCAATGGTAGTACTACCGGAAGCGCCGCCGTTACACACGCTGCCACTGGCAACCAAAGTCCCGGAACCCTTACCGCCGCTGGAAGGTTATACCTTTGAAGGCTATCGCAATGCTGATGGTAGCGTGGGAACCAAAAACCTGCTCGGCATTACCACCAGCGTCCACTGTGTGGCAGGCGTGGTGGATTACGTAGTAAAAATCATTGAGCGCGATCTGCTGCCAAAATACCCGAACGTCGATGGCGTAGTGGGACTGAATCACCTGTACGGTTGTGGCGTGGCGATTAATGCTCCGGCGGCTGTAGTGCCAATACGTACCATTCACAATATTTCGCTCAATCCAAATTTTGGCGGCGAGGTGATGGTGATTGGCTTGGGATGCGAGAAATTGCAACCAGAGCGCCTGCTGGTCGGCACGGATGATGTGCAGGCTATTCCAGTAGAAAGCGCCAGCATTGTCAGCTTGCAGGATGAAAAGCATGTCGGCTTTCAATCAATGGTCGAGGATATTTTGCAGGTCGCCGAACGCCATCTACAAAAACTGAATCAACGTCAGCGAGAAACCTGTCCTGCTTCGGAACTGGTTGTCGGCATGCAATGCGGCGGCAGCGATGCATTTTCTGGCGTAACGGCAAACCCGGCGGTTGGATATGCGTCTGATTTACTGGTGCGCTGCGGTGCAACGGTGATGTTTTCAGAAGTAACGGAAGTGCGTGACGCGATTCATCTACTGACACCGCGCGCCATTAACGAAGAGGTCGGCAAACGGCTGCTGGAAGAGATGGAGTGGTACGATAACTATCTCAATATGGGAAAAACCGACCGCAGCGCCAACCCTTCGCCGGGCAACAAGAAAGGCGGTCTGGCAAACGTGGTAGAGAAGGCACTCGGCTCCATTGCTAAATCGGGTAAAAGCGCAATTGTTGAAGTGCTGTCGCCCGGTCAACGCCCGACTAAACGCGGATTAATTTACGCCGCGACGCCAGCCAGCGATTTTGTTTGTGGCACGCAACAGGTGGCTTCGGGTATTACCGTGCAAGTGTTTACGACCGGTCGCGGCACGCCGTATGGCCTGATGGCGGTACCCGTCATTAAAATGGCGACCCGCACCGAGCTGGCAAACCGTTGGTTTGACTTAATGGATATCAACGCAGGCACCATCGCCACCGGCGAAGAAACCATTGAAGAGGTGGGCTGGAAGCTGTTCCACTTTATTCTCGACGTCGCCAGCGGGAAGAAGAAAACCTTCTCGGATCAATGGGGACTGCATAACCAGCTGGCGGTGTTTAACCCGGCACCGGTGACCTGATATACTCATCATACTTCAAGTTGTATTATGCCCGATATCGCTTGTTTATCGGGCATAGTGAGTCACAGCGAAGACGCGTACTCCTCGACCAGAATCACTTCAACCCCAACCTTTCGCAGCCCTTCCAGACTATCCGCAGGAATGCCTTTATCGACAATGATCATGTCGATCCGCTGGGTATCGATGATCTTATGTAGGCTGGAGCGGTTGAACTTACTGGAATCGGTGACTACGATGATCCGTTCCGCAACTTCGCACATCCGACGGTTTAAACGAGCTTCATCTTCATTATGCGTGCTGACGCCACGCTCCAGATCAATAGCATCTACGCCAAGAAACAGCATATCGAAGTGGTAATTTTGCAGCGATTGTTCAGCCTGATCGCCGTAAAAAGATTGCGATTGACGGCGCAAATGCCCGCCGGTCATCAGCAGCTCAACGCCTTCCGCTTCCAGTAAAGCATTGGCCACGTTCATACCGTTGGTCATCGCAATTACGTCAGTGTGCTTGCGCATCAGACGAGCAATCTCAAAAGTGGTGGTCCCGGAATCGAGGATCACCCGATGACCTGGCTGAATCAACTCAACGGCAGCTTTCGCAACGCTGCGTTTCATCGCCGTGTTGAGCGCACTTTTATCTTCCACTGATGGCTCGACTGACGGCGTCGTGCTATCGCAGATCAACGCGCCCCCATAGGCCCGCACAGCGATCCCCTGCTTTTCCAGAAACGCCAGATCGTTACGGATCGTCACAGTAGATACACCATACAATGCCGATAGATCATTAACTTGCACACTTCCTTGCTGGCGCAGGCGTTGAATGATCTGCTCTCGTCGCTCACTGGTGCCAGTCACTCGCTTCTCGCCTGAAGCGTCGGTATTACTCATAGTAAGTCCTTTCGTAAAACTTTCGTTTCATTTCGTTTTGCCTATTAACGCCTTTCTATTAAGCAATTGCAAGCCCACCTTGCCCATTGACGCAAGCTACGCTCGTTTCAGTTGCTTTCATTATGTTTCTTTTGTGAATCAGATCAGAAAACTATTATCTTTCGTTTTATTTTTATCTCACCATGTCGCAGTATCAATTGAAACAAAACGAAAGATTAAAGTTGCAGTAATCTGAACTGGAGAGGAAAGTGAAACATCTGACAGAAATGGTGAGACAGCATAAAGAGGGCAAAACAAATGGGATTTATGCCGTTTGTTCCGCACATCCACTGGTGCTGGAAGCTGCAATCCGCTACGCCTGTGCAAACCAAACGCCGCTACTGATTGAAGCGACGTCCAATCAGGTGGACCAGTTCGGCGGTTATACCGGAATGACGCCAGCCGATTTTCGCGGCTTTGTTTGTCAGCTTGCTGACTCGCTGAATTTCCCACAGGACGCGTTGATTCTGGGTGGCGACCATCTGGGGCCAAACCGCTGGCAAAACCTGCCTGCCGCTCAGGCGATGGCCAATGCCGATGATTTGATTAAAAGCTACGTCGCGGCAGGATTCAAAAAAATTCACCTTGATTGCAGCATGTCCTGTCAGGACGATCCGGTTCCCTTAACCGATGGCATCGTTGCCGAACGCGCCGCTCGTCTGGCGAAAGTGGCGGAAGAAACCTGCCGTGAACATTTTGGCGAGGCCGATCTGGTGTATGTCATTGGCACCGAAGTTCCGGTGCCTGGCGGCGCACATGAAACCTTAAGCGAACTGGCGGTCACCACGCCGGATGCCGCCCGCGCCACGCTGGAAGCCCATCGTCACGCTTTTGAAAAGCAAGGTCTGAATGCCATCTGGCCGCGCATCATCGCGCTGGTAGTTCAGCCTGGCGTCGAATTCGATCACACCAACGTTATTGATTATCAGCCCGCCAAAGCGGCTGCCTTAAGCCAGATGATCGAAAACTACGAAACGCTGATTTTCGAAGCTCACTCTACGGATTATCAAACGCCGCAATCGTTACGTCAGTTGGTTATTGACCATTTTGCCATTCTGAAAGTTGGCCCGGCGCTGACCTTCGCCCTGCGTGAAGCCTTGTTCTCTCTGGCAGCGATTGAAGAAGAACTGGTGCCAGCGAAAGCCTGTTCCGGTCTGCGTCAGGTACTGGAAAACGTGATGCTCGACCGCCCGGAATACTGGCAAAGCCACTACCACGGTGACGGCAACGCGCGTCGTCTGGCGCGTGGTTATAGCTACTCGGATCGCGTGCGTTACTACTGGCCGGACAGCCAGATTGATGACGCTTTCGCCCATCTGGTTCGTAATCTGGCGGATGCGCCTATTCCGCTGCCGCTCATCAGCCAGTATCTGCCGCTGCAGTATGTGAAAGTTCGCTCCGGCGAGCTGCAGCCAACGCCACGGGAACTCATTATCAACCATATTCAGGACATCCTGGCGCAGTACCACACAGCCTGTGAAGGCCAATAACCAAAACAAAGAGGAAGACGCTATGCCAAATATTGTTTTAAGCCGGATTGATGAACGCTTGATTCACGGTCAGGTCGGCGTTCAGTGGGTCGGATTTGCGGGGGCAAATCTGGTGCTGGTAGCCAACGATGAGGTTGCCGAAGATCCGGTACAACAAAACCTGATGGAAATGGTACTGGCAGAAGGGATAGCCGTACGTTTCTGGACGCTGCAAAAAGTTATCGACAACATTCATCGCGCCGCCGATCGACAGAAAATCCTGCTGGTTTGTAAAACACCTGCCGATTTCCTGACGCTGGTGAAAGGTGGCGTCCCGGTTAGCCGCATTAACGTTGGCAATATGCACTACGCCAATGGCAAGCAGCAAATCGCCAAAACGGTTTCTGTGGATGCGGGCGATATCGCAGCATTTAACGATCTGAAAGCCGCTGGGGTGGAATGCTTCGTTCAGGGCGTCCCGACAGAGCCTGCTGTGGACCTCTTTAAATTACTTTGAGGGATTCATCATGGAAATCAGTCTGTTGCAGGCATTCGCGTTGGGCATTATCGCCTTTATCGCTGGCCTGGATATGTTTAACGGCTTAACCCATATGCACCGCCCGGTGGTCCTCGGCCCGTTGGTCGGGCTGGTACTTGGCGATCTGCATACCGGTATTTTAACCGGCGGTACGCTGGAACTGGTGTGGATGGGGCTGGCCCCTCTGGCGGGCGCACAGCCGCCTAACGTGATTATCGGTACTATCGTCGGCACGGCGTTTGCCATAACCACCGGCGTGAAACCCGATGTCGCGGTCGGCGTAGCCGTACCTTTCGCGGTTGCGGTACAGATGGGGATTACCTTCCTGTTCTCGGTGATGTCAGGCGTGATGTCCCGCTGCGACCGAATGGCGGAGAACGCCGATACACGCGGCATTGAGCGTGTGAACTATCTGGCGCTGCTGGCGCTCGGCATCTTCTATTTTCTCTGCGCTTTCCTGCCTATCTACTTCGGCGCGGAACATGCAAAAACCATCATTGATGTCCTGCCGCAACGATTAATCGACGGCCTCGGCGTCGCGGGCGGCATCATGCCAGCAATCGGTTTTGCCGTGCTGCTGAAAATCATGATGAAAAACGTCTACATCCCCTACTTCATCCTGGGCTTTGTTGCCGCTGCCTGGCTCAAGTTACCGGTGCTGGCTATTGCTGCCGCTGCGCTGGCGATGGCGCTGATCGACCTGCTGCGTAAATCTCCTGAACCGACTCAACCTGCGGCACAGAAAGAGGAATTTGAAGATGGCATCTAATCAAACTACCCTGCCGAACGTCAGCGAAAATGAAGAAACATTGCTGACTGGCGTCAATGAAAACGTGTATGAAGACCAGAGCATTGGCGCGGAGCTGACGAAAAAAGATATCAACCGCGTCGCCTGGCGTTCCATGCTGTTACAGGCTTCTTTTAACTACGAACGTATGCAGGCTTCCGGTTGGCTGTACGGTCTGCTGCCAGCACTGAAAAAGATCCACACTAATAAACGCGACCTGGCGCGCGCCATGAAGGGGCATATGGGTTTCTTCAATACCCATCCGTTTCTGGTGACGTTTGTTATCGGCATTATCCTCGCGATGGAGCGTTCTAAGCAGGACGTTAACAGTATTCAGAGCACCAAAATTGCCGTCGGTGCGCCACTTGGCGGGATTGGTGATGCGATGTTCTGGCTAACGCTACTGCCAATTTGTGGCGGGATTGGTGCCAGTCTGGCGTTGCAAGGTTCCATCCTCGGCGCTGTGGTATTTATTGTGCTGTTCAACGTGGTACATCTGGGACTGCGTTTTGGTCTGGCGCATTATGCTTACCGTATGGGCGTGGCGGCGATTCCACTCATTAAAGCGAATACCAAAAAAGTCGGCCATGCTGCGTCTATCGTTGGGATGACGGTAATCGGCGCGCTGGTGGCAACCTATGTTCGCTTAAGCACCACGCTGGAAATCACGGCGGGCGACGCAGTGGTTAAGTTACAGGCTGATGTTATCGACAAACTGATGCCTGCCTTCTTACCGCTGGTCTACACCCTGACCATGTTCTGGCTGGTACGCCGCGGCTGGAGTCCGCTGCGCCTGATTGCAGTTACCGTGGTTCTCGGCATCGTCGGTAAATTCTGCCATTTCCTTTAAATACAATGAGGTATTAGATGTTAAGTATTATTTTGACAGGGCATGGCGGGTTTGCCAGCGGCATGGAAAAAGCAATGAAGCAAATCCTCGGTGAGCAATCGCAGTTTATCGCCATCGATTTTCCCGAAACCTCAAGCACCGCGCTGCTTACATCGCAGCTTGAAGAAGCCATCGCCCAACTGGATTGTGAAGACGGCATTGTTTTTCTGACGGATTTGCTGGGCGGCACGCCGTTTCGCGTAGCTTCAACGCTGGCGATGCAAAAACCGGGCTGTGAAGTGATCACCGGCACCAATTTACAACTGCTACTGGAGATGGTGCTGGAGCGCGAAGGGTTAAGTAGTGAAGAGTTCCGTGTGCAGGCGCTGGAGTGCGGACACCGTGGGCTGACCAGTCTGGTGGACGAACTTGGTCGCTGCCATGAAGAATGTCCGGTCGAGGAAGGAATATGACACAAGTTCTGCGCGCCAGAAGGCTGCTGACAGAAGAGGGCTGGCTTGATGATCATCAGCTGCGTATTGCTGACGGTGTGATCGCGGCAATCGAACCGATTCCACCAGGCGTGACTGAACGCAATGCGGAACTGCTCTGCCCCGCTTACATCGACACCCATGTGCACGGCGGCGCGGGCGTTGATGTGATGGATGACGCACCGGATGCGCTCGACAAGCTGGCAATGCACAAAGCGCGCGAGGGTGTCGGCAGTTGGTTGCCGACTACCGTAACCGCGCCGCTTAATGCCATTCATGCGACGCTGGCGCGTATTGCTCAACGTTGCCAACGCGGCGGACCTGGTGCGCAAGTGCTGGGAAGTTATCTCGAAGGACCGTACTTCACGCCGCAGAATAAAGGCGCACATCCGCCGGAGCTGTTCCGCGAGCTGGAAATTACCGAGCTGGATCAATTGATTACCGTTTCTCAGCACACTTTGCGCGTGGTGGCACTGGCACCGGAAAAAGAGGGGGCATTGCAGGCCATCCGCCATCTTAAACAGCAAAACGTACGGGTGATGCTGGGACATAGCGCAGCAACCTGGCAACAAACCTGCGCTGCGTTTGATGCTGGCGCAGACGGCCTGGTACATTGCTATAACGGGATGACGGGTTTACATCACCGCGAACCGGGAATGGTTGGCGCGGGATTAACAGACAAGCGCGCCTGGCTGGAACTGATAGCCGATGGGCATCATGTACATCCGGCGGCGATGTCGCTGTGTTGTTGCTGTGCGAAAGAGAGAATCGTGCTGATCACCGACGCGATGCAGGCAGCCGGGATGCCGGATGGTCGCTATACGTTATGTGGTGAAGAAGTGCAGATGCACGGTGGCGTTGTCCGTACCGCGTCCGGTGGGCTGGCGGGCAGTACGCTGTCTGTCGATGCGGCAGTGCGCAATATGGTCGAGTTGACGGGCGTAACGCCTGCGGAAGCCATCCATATGGCGTCGCTGCATCCGGCGCGAATGCTGGGTGTTGATGGTGTTCTGGGATCGCTTAAACCGGGCAAACGCGCCAGCGTCGTTGCGCTGGATAGCGGGCTGCATGTGCAACAAATCTGGATTCAGGGTCAATTAGCTTCGTTTTAATTGTTTGCTCCGTTATTGGGCCTTCACTTCCCCCGTAAGGCCTTTCTTTTTCTTTCGTTTTAATCTGTGTAGCGGTGTCGGATGCGACGCTAACGCGTCTTATCCGACCTACGGCAGTGATTGCCAGGCCGAAAAAGGCGTTAACGCCGCATGCGGAAATCCCTTTTACTTCCCTTATCTTTTCTTTCAACGATCACAGATTTCGTTTTATTTCCTTTTTCCCTATTGAACTTTCAGTTTCTTTTCTATAGATTTTAATCAACGAAAGAAATCACCAAGTGAAATGAAACGAAAGGCGAACGAAAGCTACCACGCCGGAAGTCAAGTTCATCAGACTAAGGATTGAGTTATGCCAGAAAATTACACCCCTGCTGCCGCGACCACCGGTACATGGACCGAAGAAGAGATCCGTCATCAGCCTCGCGCATGGATCCGTTCCCTCACCAACATCGACGCGTTACGTTCCGCGCTCAATAACTTCCTTGAACCGTTACTGCGCAAAGAGAATCTGCGGATCATCCTGACCGGAGCCGGAACCTCGGCATTTATCGGTGACATCATCGCGCCGTGGCTTGCCAGCCATACCGGCAGAAACTTCAGCGCTGTACCGACCACCGATCTGGTCACTAATCCGATGGACTACCTGAACCCAGCTCATCCGCTGCTGTTGATCTCCTTCGGGCGTTCCGGCAACAGCCCGGAAAGCGTTGCCGCCGTGGAACTGGCGAATCAGTTTGTACCCGAGTGCTATCACCTGCCGATCACCTGCAACGAAGCGGGCGATCTTTACCAAAACGCGATCAACAGCGACAACGCGTTTGCCCTGCTGATGCCCGCAGAAACACACGATCGCGGCTTTGCGATGACCAGCAGCATTACCACCATGATGGCCAGCTGCCTCGCGGTTTTCGCACCTGAGACGATCAACAGCCAGAGCTTCCGCGATGTGGCGGATCGTTGCCAGGCGATCCTGACCTCACTGGGCGATTTCAGCGAAGGTGTGTTTGGTTACGCACCGTGGAAACGGATCGTTTATCTCGGTAGCGGTGGCTTACAGGGCGCAGCACGCGAGTCGGCGCTGAAAGTGCTGGAACTAACGGCGGGTAAACTGGCGGCCTTTTATGATTCCCCGACCGGATTCCGTCATGGCCCGAAATCGCTGGTCGATAACGAAACGTTGGTGGTGGTATTTATCTCCAGCCACCCTTACACCCGTCAGTATGATCTTGATCTGCTGGCAGAACTCCGCCATGACAACCAGGCAATGCGCGTAATCGCCATCGCCGCGGAAAGTAACGATGTTATCGCCGCTGGCCCGCATATCATCCTGCCGCCATCCCGTCACTTTATCGACGTTGAACAGGCATTTTGCTTCCTGATGTACGCCCAGACGTTTGCACTGATGCAGTCGTTGCACATGGGCAATACGCCGGATACCCCATCCGCCAGTGGCACCGTAAACCGCGTGGTGCAAGGCGTAATCATTCATCCGTGGCAGGCATAAGAGGATCGCATTATGAGCATTATCTCCACCAAATATCTGTTACAGGACGCCCAGGCCAATGGCTACGCGGTGCCAGCCTTTAACATTCATAACGCCGAGACGATCCAGGCGATCCTCGAAGTATGTAGCGAAATGCGATCGCCAGTGATCCTCGCCGGGACGCCGGGGACCTTTAAACATATTGCGCTAGAAGAGATCTACGCTCTGTGTAGCGCCTATTCCACAACCTACAACATGCCGCTGGCGCTGCATCTCGACCACCACGAATCACTCGATGATATTCGCCGAAAAGTCCACGCAGGCGTACGCAGTGCGATGATCGACGGCAGTCACTTCCCATTTGCCGAGAACGTGAAGCTGGTGAAATCGGTTGTCGACTTCTGCCACTCGCAGGATTGCAGCGTGGAAGCAGAACTGGGCCGTCTGGGCGGTGTTGAAGATGACATGAGCGTCGACGCCGAAAGTGCATTCCTGACCGATCCACAAGAAGCTAAACGCTTTGTCGAACTGACTGGCGTCGACAGCCTGGCGGTAGCGATTGGTACGGCGCACGGCTTATACAGCAAAACGCCGAAGATTGATTTCCAGCGGCTGGCGGAAATTCGTGAAGTGGTGGATGTTCCTCTGGTGCTGCATGGTGCCAGCGATGTTCCTGATGAATTTGTCCGCCGCACTATTGAGCTTGGTGTAACAAAAGTGAACGTTGCCACGGAATTGAAAATTGCCTTCGCAGGTGCGGTAAAAGCCTGGTTTGCGGAAAATCCGCAGGGTAATGATCCTCGTTATTATATGCGTGTCGGTATGGATGCGATGAAAGAAGTCGTCAGAAATAAAATTAATGTCTGTGGTTCAGCGAATCGAATTTCCGCGTAATCATTAATTTTATACGATTTTTCAGAATGCACTGCCCGATTAATATCGGGTAGTGCCTTAACGGCAAAGGAGATAACTAAACCTTAATAAATACATCAGTACAATATCGCAACAATAATATATTTAAAAAGATTATATTATTCAACTTTATGGTGAGGATTACACAATGAGCAGTCCAAATATTCTCTTAACCCGTATTGATAACCGTCTGGTTCATGGCCAGGTTGGCGTGACCTGGACATCCACTATCGGTGCGAATCTGCTGGTGGTCGTGGATGATGTCGTCGCTAACGATGATATTCAACAGAAATTGATGGGGATTACCGCAGAAACCTACGGCTTTGGCATTCGTTTCTTTACTATCGAAAAAACCATTAACGTCATCGGCAAAGCTGCACCGCATCAGAAGATCTTCCTGATTTGCCGTACGCCACAAACGGTACGTAAATTGGTAGAAGGTGGTATTGACCTGAAAGATGTCAACGTCGGTAATATGCATTTCTCGGAAGGGAAAAAGCAAATCAGCAGTAAAGTGTATGTCGATTATCAAGATCTCACGGACTTACATTTTATTAAACAACGCGGCGTGAATGTTTTTATCCAGGACGTCCCCGGCGATCAAAAAGAACAAATTCCTGACTAAATTTAAAATCGCCTTAATATTGGTTTGAGGTAATAAAAATGCATGAAATAACCCTAATTCAGGGGCTATCCCTGGCGGCGTTAGTTTTCGTTCTGGGGATTGATTTTTGGCTGGAAGCCTTATTTTTATTCCGCCCGATAATCGTTTGTACCCTCACTGGCGCTATTCTCGGTGATATTCAGACTGGCTTAATTACCGGTGGTCTGACAGAGCTGGCTTTCGCCGGATTAACCCCTGCTGGTGGTGTTCAGCCGCCCAACCCGATTATGGCGGGTCTGATGACCACTGTCATTGCATGGTCTACGGGCGTTGATGCCAAAACGGCAATTGGTCTTGGCCTGCCGTTTAGTTTGTTAATGCAGTACGTCATTCTGTTCTTCTATTCGGCATTCTCATTATTTATGACCAAAGCCGATAAATGCGCGAAAGAGGCGGATACAGCAGCGTTTTCCCGACTTAACTGGACAACAATGCTGATTGTCGCTTTAGCGTATGCGGTGATTGCTTTCCTCTGTACTTACCTGGCGCAGGGCGCGATGCAGGCGCTGGTGAAGGCGATGCCCGCCTGGCTGACCCACGGCTTTGAAGTGGCTGGCGGCATTCTACCTGCCGTTGGTTTTGGTCTGCTGCTGCGCGTGATGTTCAAAGCGCAATATATCCCTTACCTGATCGCTGGTTTCCTGTTTGTTTGCTACATCCAGGTCAGCAACCTGTTGCCGGTTGCCGTGCTGGGCGCAGGCTTTGCGGTGTATGAGTTTTTCAATGCGAAATCCCGGCAGCAAGCGCAACCGCAGCCCGTTGCCAGTAAAAATGAAGAAGAGGACTACAGCAATGGGATCTGAAATCAGTAAAAAAGATATCACCCGTCTGGGCTTTCGTTCGTCGCTGCTGCAAGCGAGCTTTAACTACGAAAGGATGCAGGCGGGCGGTTTTACCTGGGCGATGTTGCCGATCCTGAAAAAGATTTATAAGGACGACAAACCGGGCTTAAGCGCGGCGATGAAAGATAACCTCGAATTTATTAATACCCATCCGAATCTGGTCGGATTCCTGATGGGATTGTTAATTTCGATGGAAGAGAAAGGGGAAAACCGCGACACCATTAAAGGTCTGAAAGTGGCGCTGTTTGGCCCAATCGCCGGGATTGGCGATGCGATTTTCTGGTTCACTTTGTTGCCGATTATGGCGGGAATTTGCTCATCATTTGCCAGCCAGGGAAACCTGCTGGGGCCGATTCTGTTCTTCGCCGTGTACCTGATTATCTTTTTCCTCCGCGTCGGCTGGACCCACGTTGGTTATTCGGTCGGCGTAAAGGCTATCGATAAAGTTAGAGAAAACTCGCAGATGATCGCCCGTTCGGCAACCATCCTCGGGATCACGGTAATCGGCGGGCTGATCGCTTCATATGTGCATATTAACGTGGTGACGTCGTTTGCTATCGACAGTACCCACAGCGTCGCCCTGCAACAGGATTTCTTCGATAAAGTCTTCCCGAATATTTTGCCGATGGCTTATACCCTGCTGATGTATTACTTCCTGCGGGTGAAAAAAGCGCATCCGGTGCTGTTAATCGGCGTGACTTTTGTGCTTTCCATCGTTTGTTCCGCCTTCGGCATTTTATAAATAAAACGAGGCACTGCGTCTGGCGCTGCCTCAGATTGTTAACAAAGATCGCTTTGTTCATGCCGGATGCGGCGTTACCGCCTTATCCGGCCTACAAAATCATGCAAATTCAATATATTGCAGAAACGATGTAGGCCTGATAAGCGTAGCGCATCAGGCAATTTTGCGTTTGCCATCGGTCTGAGCATCGCACCTGACGGAGCCTCTTTACTTAAGGAATTTCATCCTGTGCAAATCCTTCAGCAAGTTGAAAACTATACGGCGTTAAGTGAACGCGCCAGCGAATATTTATTGGGTGTGATTCGTAGTAAACCGAACGCCGTGATCTGCCTGGCGACCGGAGCCACGCCATTACTGACGTATTATTATCTGGTGGAGAAAATCCACCAGCAGCATGTTGATGTCAGCCAGCTGACCTTCGTCAAGCTCGACGAATGGGTGGATCTGCCATTAACCCTGCCCGGCACCTGCGAAACCTTCCTTCAGCAACATATCGTACAGCCGCTGGGGCTACGTGAAGACCAGTTCATCAGCTTTCGCTCTGAAGATATTAACGAGACGGAGTGTGAGCGGGTAACGAACCTGATTGCGCTCAAAGGTGGTATCGATTTGTGCGTACTTGGACTGGGGAAAAACGGTCATCTGGGGCTGAACGAGCCGGGAGAAAGCCTGCAACCGGCCTGCCATATCAGCCAACTTGATGCCAGAACGCAGCAACATGAAATGTTAATAACCGCGGGTCGCCCCGTAACCCGGGGGATCACCTTAGGACTGAAGGATATTCTCAATGCCCGCGAAGTTTTGCTACTGGTGACTGGCGAAGGAAAGCAGGATGCAACAGCGCGTTTTCTCACGGCTAAAGTCTCCACCGCTATCCCGGCTTCGTTTTTATGGCTGCATAACCATTTCACATGCGTGATTGATGAGATGTGTCGTCGTTAACTCGCCTGGTACAGGCGTTGTAGCTCTATTCCTGCTGCGACGCCTGTAATCAAATCACTCCCCTTGCTGCTCCAGCGCGTACTTATACAGCGCGTTTTTCTTCACGCCGTGAATTTCTGCTGCCAGCGCCGCCGCTTTTTTCAGCGGAAGCTCGGCCTGTAACAGCGCCAGCGTGCGCAGTGCATCGGCGGGTAAGTCGTCTTCCTGCGCCTTATGGCCTTCGACAATCAGCACCATTTCGCCTTTGCGGCGGTTTTCATCTTCCTTTACCCACGCCAGCAGCTCGCCAACGGGCGCGCCGTGAATGGTTTCCCAGGTTTTGGTGAGCTCACGAGCCAGCACCACGTAGCGCGATTCGCCCAATACCGCAACGATATCTTCCAGGCTATCTAACAGACGGTGGGTCGATTCATAAAAAATCAGCGTACGTGGTTCCGCTTCAATGGCTTTCAACGCATCGCGACGACCTTTTGATTTGGCAGGCAGGAAGCCTTCATAACAAAAACGATCGGATGGTAAACCCGCAGCGCTTAACGCAGTGATGGCAGCACATGGCCCCGGTAGTGGCACTATGCGAATCCCCGCTTCACGGCAGGTTCGCACCAGATGGTAGCCCGGGTCGTTTATCAGCGGCGTCCCGGCATCGGAAACCAGCGCAATGTTTTGCCCCTCTTGCAGCTTCGCCAGCAGCGTTTCGGCTTTTTGTTGTTCATTATGGTCATGAAGCGCGAACAACCGGGCGTTTATCCCAAAATGTTGCAGCAGTAAACCGGTATGACGGGTATCCTCGGCAGCAATCAGATCAACGGCCTGCAATACCTCAAGCGCACGCTGGGTAATGTCCGCCAGATTACCGATTGGCGTAGGTACAATATAGAGCTGGCCTTGAGAATTATCCGCCGATTGGTGTTGTTTCATTGTGTCGTCCGTATTGCCGATTTAATATTGAGCATTGCGTAAAAAAAATATCACTGGATACATTATGGTACCCTCAACATTTTCTCGTTTGAAAGCCGCGCGTTGTCTGCCTGTTGTTCTGGCAGCCCTAATTTTCGCCGGTTGTGGCACCCATACCCCCGATCAGTCCACTGCCTACATGCAGGGGACGGCGCAGGCCGATTCTGCCTTTTATCTACAGCAGATGCAGCAAAGCTCTGATGATACCAGGATCAACTGGCAATTACTCGCCATTCGTGCACTGGTGAAAGAAGGCAAAACCGGGCAAGCGGTGGAGTTGTTTAACCAACTACCGCAAGAACTAAACGATACCCAGCGTCGCGAGAAAACGCTGCTGGCGGTAGAAATCAAGCTGGCGCAAAAAGATTTTACTGGCGCACAGACCTTGTTGGCAAAAATCACGCCAACCGATTTAGAACAAAATCAGCAGGCGCGCTACTGGCAGGCGAAAATCGATGCCAGCCAGGGACGTCCTTCCATTGAATTACTGCGTGCGTTAGTCGCCCAAGAACCTCTGCTCGGCGCGAAGGAAAAGCAACAGAATATTGACGCTACCTGGCAAGCGCTATCGTCCATGACCCAACAGCAGGCGAATACGCTGGTGATTAACGCCGACGAAAATATCCTGCAAGGCTGGCTGGATCTGCAACGCGTCTGGTTTGATAACCGTAACGATCCCAACATGATGAAAGCCGGGATCGCCGACTGGCAAAAACGTTATCCGAACAACCCTGGCGCGAAAATGCTGCCAACGCAGTTGGTAAACGTAAAAGCTTTCAAACCAGCGTCAACCAATAAAATCGCCCTGCTGCTGCCGTTGAATGGTCAGGCTGCGGTATTTGGTCGCACAATTCAGCAAGGCTTTGAAGCGGCGAAAAACATTGGCACTCAGCCAGTGGCGGCTCAGGTAGCTACCGCGCCTGCCGCTGACGTGGCAGAACAACCTCAGCCGCAAACCGTGGATGGCGTTGCCAGCCCGGCACAAGCCTCGGTTAGCGATCTAACGGGTGAAGAAACCGCAGCGCAGCCGGTGCCTGTAAGCGCCCCTGCGGCAAGTTCTGCGGCGGTAAGCACGCCAGCGAATCCAGCCGCAGAACTGAAAATCTACGATACCTCTTCACAACCGCTTAGCCAGATCTTAAGCCAGGTTCAGCAAGACGGCGCGAGCATTGTGGTCGGTCCGCTGCTGAAAAATAATGTTGAGGAGTTGCTGAAGAGCAACACTCCACTGAACGTACTGGCGCTGAATCAGCCGGAAAATATCGAAAACCGCGCTAATATCTGTTACTTCGCGCTATCGCCGGAAGATGAAGCACGCGATGCGGCACGTCATATTCGTGACCAGGGGAAACAGGCGCCGCTGGTGCTGATCCCGCGCAGTTCGCTTGGCGACCGCGTAGCAAACGCCTTCGCGCAAGAGTGGCAGAAATTGGGTGGCGGTACCGTTCTGCAACAAAAATTTGGTTCCATCAGCGAATTACGCGCGGGCGTGAATGGCGGCTCCGGCATCGCTTTAACGGGTAGCCCGATTACCCCCAGAGCGACAACTGATTCCGGCATGACCACAAACAATCCGACGCTGCAAACCACACCAACCGATGACCAGTTCACTAATAACGGTGGTCGTGTCGACGCGGTCTATATTGTGGCAACGCCGGGCGAAATCGCTTTCGTCAAACCGATGATCGCCATGCGTAACGGCAGCCATAGCGGCGCAACGCTGTACGCCAGTTCCCGCAGCGCACAAGGCTCCGCTGGCCCTGATTTCCGACTTGAGATGGAAGGATTACAGTACAGCGAGATCCCGATGCTGGCAGGCGGTAATCTGCCGTTAATGCAGCAGGCGCTCAGCGCGGTGAACAACGATTATTCGCTGGCTCGCATGTATGCAATGGGTGTTGATGCATGGTCGCTGGCAAATCATTTCTCACAAATGCGCCAGGTTCAGGGTTTTGAAATCAACGGTAATACCGGAGGTCTGACGGCTAACCCGGATTGCGTGATTAACAGGAAGTTATCATGGCTACAGTACCAACAAGGTCAGGTAGTCCCCGCCAGTTAACCACTAAACAGACTGGCGATGCGTGGGAAGTACAAGCGCGTCGCTGGCTGGAAGGCAAAGGACTGCGGTTTATCGCCGCTAACGTGAACGAGCGTGGCGGCGAGATCGATCTGATAATGCGTGAAGGCCAGACCACCGTTTTTGTCGAAGTGCGCTACCGCCGCTCTGCCCTATACGGCGGCGCGGTAGCCAGTGTGACCCGCAGCAAACAACACAAATTATTACAGACTGCCCGCTTGTGGCTCGCGCGTCATAATGGGAGTTTTGATACTGTGGATTGCCGGTTCGATGTGGTAGCCTTCACCGGGAATGAGGTTGAGTGGATTAAGGATGCCTTTAATGACCACTCATAATTAAGGTTTAAGGATTAGCGTGCAAGAAAGAATTAAAGCTTGCTTCACTGAAAGCATTCAAACTCAAATTGCGGCGGCAGAGGCGCTTCCGGATGCCATCTCCCGTGCAGCCATGACGCTGGTTCAGTCTCTGCTCAATGGCAACAAAATCCTCTGTTGTGGTAATGGAACCTCCGCTGCCAACGCACAGCATTTTGCTGCCAGCATGATCAACCGTTTCGAAACGGAGCGGCCCAGCCTACCTGCCATTGCACTAAATACTGATAATGTTGTCTTAACGGCGATTGCCAACGATCGCTTACATGATGAAGTGTATGCAAAACAGGTACGAGCGCTGGGTCATGCGGGAGATGTATTGTTAGCCATTTCTACTCGCGGTAACAGTCGCGATATCGTTAAAGCTGTTGAAGCCGCCGTTACGCGTGATATGACCATTGTGGCATTGACCGGCTATGACGGCGGTGAACTTGCAGGTTTGTTAGGGCCACAGGATGTGGAGATCCGCATTCCTTCGCATCGTAGTGCTCGCATTCAGGAAATGCATATGCTGACGGTAAATTGCCTGTGCGATCTGATCGATAACACGCTTTTCCCTCACCAGGATGATTAAGGAGAATACATGAAGGCATTATCGCCAATCGCGGTCCTTATTTCCGCGCTGCTGTTGCAAGGTTGTGTTGCCGCTGCCGTAGTGGGTACCGCTGCTGTGGGTACCAAAGCCGCAACTGACCCACGCAGTGTCGGTACCCAGGTGGACGATGGTACTCTGGAAGTGCGCGTGAACAGCGCATTGTCGAAAGACGAACAGGTTAAGAAAGAAGCGCGCATTAATGTAACGGCCTATCAGGGCAAAGTGCTGCTGGTTGGGCAGTCACCAAACTCTGAACTTTCGGCTCGCGCCAAACAGATTGCTATGGGCGTAGATGGCGCGAATGAAGTGTATAACGAGATTCGTCAGGGCCAGCCGATTGGTCTGGGCGAAGCATCTAACGATACGTGGATCACCACCAAAGTGCGTTCGCAGCTGTTAACCAGCGATCTGGTGAAATCGTCCAACGTGAAAGTGACTACCGAAAACGGTGAAGTGTTCCTGATGGGGCTGGTGACTGAACGTGAAGCGAAAGCAGCGGCAGATATTGCCAGCCGGGTGAGCGGCGTGAAGCGTGTAACCACAGCGTTTACGTTTATTAAATAGCCGCTCTTGTAATGCCTGATGCGACGCTTGCCGCGTCTTATCAGGCCTACAACGATACAAAACGTAGGCCGGATAAGGCGCTCGCGCCGCATCCGGCATATTTAGAACAACAGCGCCAGCCCGCCGACAATCACACCAGACACTGCCACCATCGCCCCCGTCAGCCATAAGGCTTTTGCCGGGAACGCTTTACGCAGCATAATCAGCGACGGCAAACTCACTGCCGGGAGCGTCATCAACAATGCCAGCGCCGGAGCAGTTCCCATACCTGCCAGCATCATCGTTTGCACAATTGGAATTTCTGCCGCCGTCGGAATGACAAACAAGCATCCTGCTACCGCCATCGCCACCACCCACATCAGGCTGTTATCGACCGCACCATCGGCATGGGGGAATAACCAGACACGAGCGGTCCCCAACACCAGTACGGCAAGGATATAAACCGGGATCGTGCTCCAGAAAAGCGTCCATAGCGCCCTGCCCCAGCGGCTAAAAAATCCGCCCTGCACTTCCGGCATGTCAATTTCGACCGGTGCCTGCGTTTGCGGTGTCTCACGCACCCATTTTTGCACCAGCGTCGCAATCAGCAACACCATCACCAGCCCCGCCACCAGACGAATCGCGGCAAAGCCCCAGCCGAGGACAAATCCCATAAACACCAGCGTCGCCGGGTTTAACAACGGATTCCCCATCCAGAATGCCAGCGCACCGCCCATCGACACTTGTTGGCGACGCATCCCCGCCGCGACCGGAGCCGCACAGCAGGTACACATCATACCCGGCAGCGAAAACAGCGTTCCCAGCAGCGTGCCGCGAAAGCGCGATTGCCCAAGCGTGCGCAGCAGCCAGTCACGCGGGATCAGCACCTGAATCAACGAGCCGAGAAGCACACCCAGCACCGCCGCTTTCCATACCGCGAGGAAATAGATCATCGCGTAATCCAACGCCGCTTGCCACGGATTAGCATCCGCCTGCGCAAGGATAGATTTACCGATACTGTGGGTTTCAGCGGCAGTAAACGCTTTGCCGTAGTAAGGTTGCCATTTCACATACCAGAGACCGGCAATGACAACGAGAAAGAAAAGCGCGGGTTTCCACCACTGAATGGGCGTTGCCGCCTGAGATGAAGACTGACCAGTCATAGCATTCCCCAGGAATAAGTTATGATAATTGAGCGCGTGAATATTACGCTCGCTATCAATTCTTGGGAATAATTATTCAGCTCTTTTGCGTAATTCTGAAGAGCTTAAAATGGTCACACCTTCATGCTCTGGCCGCATCGCCTCTGCCAGCATGACCCGCGCCACGTCTCTCGCATCAATGGATTTCCAGTTACCGGGTAACAAACGGAACAGCGGCGCAAAAAGCGTTTCGTTCATTCGCTGTTTGCTACGGTCACCCAGCAACATCGACGGGCGAGCGATGGTTAGTTTCGGCCAGTTCTGGGCAATTAAGGCTTCTTCCATCTCCCCTTTGACGCGGTTATAGAAAAACGGCGAGTGGGCATTGGCACCCATAGCACTAACCACCAGCATATGCTGAGCGCCCAGTCGCCGCCCGGTTAATGCGGTGTCCACAACCAGCGTGTAATCGGCATGAATAAACGCCTCTTTGCTCCCCGCTTCTCGCCGCGTGGTGCCGAGACAACAAAACACAATGTCGATGGGATCGGTGACCTGCGCCAGCGCGTCGGTCAGTTGCGGATCATGGGGATTAAACACGCCAGGCATATCGCCCAACGGGCGTCGCGTCGGCGCGGCTATGGCGTTAACTTTCGGTTCATTAATCAACATCCGCAGCAGGTGACCGCCCACCAGCCCCGTTGCGCCTGTAATCAGTACCTGACTCATCTTCGCTCCTTTACAGAATTGTCCGCCTTGCGCTCCCTGGTACATGCACCAGGCTTAATAGTCTACGAGGTAATTATCCCCGATCGTGAGAAATTCGCCTCATCCAATGCAACAACACGGAGGAAACATGAGTAAGAAGATTGCCGTTTTAATCACTGATGAATTTGAGGATTCAGAATTTACTTCACCTGCTGACGAGTTCCGTAAAGCCGGACACGAAGTGATTACCATTGAAAAACAAGCGGGTAAAACGGTGAAAGGCAAAAAAGGAGAAGCCAGCGTCACCATCGATAAATCCATCGATGAAGTGACGCCAGCAGAGTTTGATGCCCTGCTGCTACCAGGCGGTCATTCACCGGATTATCTGCGTGGCGACAACCGTTTTGTCACCTTCACCCGTGATTTTGTGAATAGCGGCAAACCGGTTTTCGCCATCTGTCACGGCCCGCAGCTGCTGATCAGCGCCGATGTGATTCGGGGGCGCAAACTGACCGCCGTTAAACCGATCATTATTGATGTTAAAAACGCGGGCGCGGAATTTTACGATCAGGAAGTGGTGGTCGATAAAGATCAGCTGGTTACCAGCCGAACACCGGACGATTTGCCAGCGTTTAACCGCGAGGCGTTACGCCTGCTCGGTGCCTGAATTACGTAGCCAAATCATTTTTTTACCAAAGCCCAGCGTATTGTCGGTGAATTTGATTTCATCGAGCCGGATTTCCCACACCGGCGCCGACAGCATTCGGGCAACCGGAAAGCGACGATTGTACGCCTTGCGCGCGTGGTCGCTTTCCTCACCTTCCAGCCTGCGGATCTCGCCTTTAAACTGCACGCCACGGATTAACGCTACCGTTTTCGGCTGCCCGTTTACCGTTCCGGCAACCGCCGCCTGCGGCCCGCTCATCTGCGCGTGGCGCGTTTTTTCTTCCGTCAAAATGTAGAAGGCAACTTTCTGCGCATCAAAAAGATAAAAGGCATTAGCGCACCAGAGTTCCCCTTCCTGCTGCACACACCAGGTGACAACATGTTGTTTTGCCAGCCAACGGCTGATGGCGGTGAGTGTTTCCATTGCTGTTCTCTTTTATACTGTGGGCCAGACCTTAACATGTGACGCAGACGATGACACCCTGGTTTCTTTACTTGATCCGTACCGCCGACAATAAGCTTTATACCGGGATCACCACGGATGTCGAACGCCGCTATCAGCAACATCAGAGCGGCAAAGGGGCAAAAGCACTGCGTGGGAAAGGTGAACTAACGCTGGCGTTTTCCGCGCCAGTGGGTGACCGTTCGCTGGCACTACGGGCGGAATATCGCGTTAAGCAACTGACCAAACGGCAAAAAGAGCGTCTGGTAGCGGAAGGCGCAGGGTTTGCAGAGTTATTAAGGAGTCTGCAAACCCCGGAGATTAAAAGCGATTGAAGTGATCGTGATACTCAACCAGCCCGGTTACGCCGTTCAGCGCGTCATCCGCTAAACGATGTACCTGGAAGGCGCTTTCAGTGCCCGGCCAGCGGCAACGCAGATCGTGATGCGCAGCCAGCTCAAAGCCGAAACGACTGTACAGCGCAGGATCGCCCAGCGTCACCACTGCGGCATAGCCGAACTCATTAAGCGAATCGAGTCCTTCATAGACCAGTTGGCGTGCCAGCCCCTGTCCACGGTATTTTTCATCAACCGCCAACGGAGCCATGCCGACCCATTGCAGGTCTTCGCCCTGCACATCAACCGGACTGAATGCCACATAGCCAATGACCTGACCTTCGTCATCTGTCGCCACCAGGCCCAGCGTCAGAAAGCCATCTTCACGCAGATCGTGAACCAGCTTCGCTTCCGCATCGCTTTCGAATGAACGACGCAGCAGGGCATCAATACCCGGCGCATCAATGGGAATTTCTACTCGAATTAGCATGGTTCACCTACCGATGTCTGTTTGGTTTCAGGCGCGGTTTTCATTCCCGCCTCAACAAAATCCGCCAGTTGCAGCAGCATCATACGTAAGGCTTTCGGCATCTGCTCCAGTTCAATGGCGTCCATCAGGTTTTTCACATACAGCCCCAGCTCCGTATCGCCTTCAATCATCAGCCGACGCTGGAAGAAGAGCGTGTCTGGATCTTGTTTACGCGCCGCAATCATCAGCAGATCGCTGGCGTCGGCACTAAAACTCACATCAGCTTGCGCGTTCTGGCTGACAACCAGTTTGCCATTCACCACCGAGGTAAACCATTGCAGGTCAATATCACGCACATGAATACTTAACCAGCGGCCTTCAAGAAACTCCAGCTCGCCGTCGTCCAGCGCCTGACGGAATTGCCAGCTTAAGACCTGCTCAAGAACCTGGCGTTTAAGCGCAAATGGCGTCAGTTTTACCGGTACACTCAACAGAGATGGCCCCAAATGCACAATGCGGGAACGCAGTTTATCCAACACGAGTTTTACTCCCTGCTTCAACAATCATCCTATTTTGCCATATTGGAAAAATAACATGGCGGTATAAATCAACAATTCCATATGAAATTGCTGCTACCACCAATACAACTTTAACTGCCTTAAATCAAAAATTGTCGCAGCAGGGTTAACTAAAATCCCAGTTCGTTAACATTTTTGCGCTTTGACTGCGCAACCTTCAGGAAAAATTATGGAGCTGCTCTGCCCTGCCGGAAATCTCCCGGCGCTTAAGGCGGCCATCGAAAACGGCGCAGATGCTGTTTATATCGGGCTAAAAGATGATACTAATGCCCGTCACTTCGCCGGCCTTAACTTTACCGAGAAAAAATTGCAGGAAGCGGTGAGTTTTGTTCATCAACATCACCGCAAACTTCACATCGCAATTAACACTTTTGCGCATCCGGACGGTTACGCCCGTTGGCAGCGCGCCGTGGATATGGCGGCGCAGCTGGGTGCCGACGCGCTGATCCTCGCCGACCTCGCCATGCTGGAGTACGCCGCCGAGCGATACCCGCATATTGAGCGTCATGTGTCAGTGCAGGCTTCGGCAACCAATGAAGAGGCGATTAACTTCTATCATCGCCATTTTGACGTTGCCCGCGTGGTGCTACCGCGCGTGTTGTCGATTCATCAGGTGAAACAACTGGCGCGGGTTACCCCTGTACCGCTGGAAGTGTTCGCTTTCGGCAGCCTGTGCATTATGTCGGAAGGGCGTTGCTACCTGTCGTCGTATCTGACGGGGGAATCGCCCAACACCGTGGGCGCGTGTTCTCCGGCCCGCTTCGTGCGCTGGCAACAAACGCCGCAGGGGCTGGAATCCCGCCTGAACGAAGTGCTGATCGACCGTTATCAGGACGGCGAAAACGCAGGTTATCCGACGCTGTGTAAAGGGCGTTATCTGGTGGACGGCGAGCGTTATCACGCGCTTGAAGAACCAACCAGTCTCAATACCTTGGAACTGCTGCCGGAGTTAATGGCGGCAAATATTGCTTCGGTGAAAATTGAAGGCCGCCAGCGTAGCCCGGCGTATGTCAGCCAGGTGGCGAAAGTCTGGCGTCAGGCTATCGACCGTTGTAAGGCCGATCCGCAAAACTTCATACCGCAAAGCGCGTGGATGGAGACGCTCGGGTCGATGTCCGAAGGCACGCAGACCACCCTTGGCGCGTATCACCGTAAATGGCAGTGAGAAAAGCAATGAAATATTCCTTAGGGCCGGTGCTGTGGTACTGGCCAAAAGAGACGCTGGAAGAATTTTATCAGCAGGCCGCAGCCAGCAGCGCCGACGTGATTTATCTTGGTGAAGCGGTATGCAGCAAGCGCCGGGCAACCAAAGTTGGCGACTGGCTGGAGATGGCAAAATCGCTCGCCGGAAGTGGCAAGCAGATTGTGCTCTCCACGCTGGCGCTTGTGCAGGCATCCTCCGAACTGGGCGAACTGAAACGCTATGTTGAGAACGGTGAGTTTCTGATTGAAGCCAGCGATCTCGGCGTGGTGAATATGTGCGCTGAGCGCAAACTGCCGTTCGTCGCCGGGCATGCACTGAACTGCTACAACGCGGTGACACTGAACATATTGCTTAAACAGGGCATGATGCGCTGGTGTATGCCGGTGGAGCTTTCCCGCGACTGGCTAGTGAATCTGCTTAATCAGTGCGATGAACTGGGCATTCGCAACCAGTTTGAAGTGGAAGTCCTGAGCTACGGTCATCTGCCACTGGCCTACTCCGCCCGCTGCTTTACCGCGCGTTCGGAAGACCGCCCGAAAGATGAGTGTGAAACCTGCTGCATTAAGTATCCGAACGGGCGCAACGTGCTGTCGCAGGAAAACCAACAAGTGTTTGTACTCAACGGCATTCAGACCATGAGCGGCTACGTTTACAACCTCGGTAACGAGCTGGCATCCATGCAGGGATTGGTTGATGTGGTCCGCCTGTCACCGCAGGGTACTGACACTTTCGCGATGCTCGACGCCTTCCGCGCTAATGAAAATGGCGCTGCGCCACTACCGCTGACGGCAAACAGCGACTGTAACGGCTACTGGCGGCGGCTGGCCGGGCTGGAGCTGCAAGCGTAAGTATATAGCTCACTTTGTTAACAACTTTAACTACTCTTTAATGCAGTATTAAAGATTAATCGGTAACAAAGTGAGCTGTTATGACTGATAAAACCATTGCGTTTTCGCTACTCGATCTGGCCCCCATTCCCGAAGGTTCTTCAGCGCGAGAAGCGTTCTCCCACTCTCTCGACCTCGCCCGTCTGGCTGAAAAGCGCGGCTATCATCGCTACTGGCTGGCTGAACACCACAATATGACCGGCATTGCCAGTGCTGCAACGTCGGTATTGATTGGCTATCTGGCGGCGAATACCACCACGCTGCATCTGGGTTCCGGCGGCGTGATGTTGCCTAACCACTCACCGTTGGTCATTGCCGAACAGTTCGGCACGCTTAATACACTCTATCCGGGGCGAATCGATTTAGGGCTGGGACGTGCTCCAGGTAGCGATCAGCGGACAATGATGGCGCTACGTCGTCATATGAGCGGCGATATTGATAATTTCCCCCGCGATGTCGCGGAGCTGGTGGACTGGTTTGACGCCCGCGATCCCAATCCGCATGTGCGCCCGGTACCGGGCTATGGTGAGAAAATCCCGGTGTGGTTGCTAGGCTCCAGCCTTTACAGTGCGCAACTGGCAGCGCAGCTTGGTCTGCCGTTCGCGTTTGCCTCACACTTCGCGCCGGATATGCTGTTCCAGGCGCTGCATCTTTATCGCAGCAACTTCAAACCGTCAGCACGGCTGGAAAAACCGTACGCGATGGTGTGCATCAATATTATCGCCGCCGACAGCAACCGCGATGCCGAATTCCTGTTTACCTCGATGCAGCAAGCCTTTGTGAAGCTGCGCCGCGGCGAAACCGGGCAACTGCCGCCGCCGATTCAAAATATGGATCAGTTCTGGTCGCCGTCCGAGCAGTATGGCGTGCAGCAGGCACTGAGTATGTCGCTGGTGGGCGATAAAGCGAAAGTGCGTCATGGCTTGCAGTCGATCCTGCGCGAAACCGACGCTGATGAGATTATGGTTAACGGGCAGATTTTCGACCACCAGGCGCGGCTGCATTCGTTTGAGCTGGCGATGGATGTGAATGAAGAGTTGTTGGGATAGTGTGTTTTAACGCGGGAAGCCTTATCCGAGCTGGCAACGCAGTCCTACGTAGGCCTGATAAGCGAAGCACATCAGGCATTGTGTAGGCAGCAGACATGTCGGATAAGGCACCGCTGATTACTGATACACCGGCAGCAAATTAAAGCTCGATAAAATATGGATCAATGCGTTACCAACGCCAAACACCAGAATCAGCACAATCATCGGTTTGCCGCCCCAGACGCGGAATTTCGGGCTACCAAAGCGTTTACGTGATGCGCGGGCCAGCAACGCCGGAACTATTGCCGCCCAGATGGTAGCCGCTAAACCGGCATAACCAATGGCGTACAGGAATCCGTTCGGGAACAGCAGACCACCCACGACAGGCGGGGCAAAGGTCAGCAATGCTGTTTTCAAACGGCCCATAGCCGAGTCGTCGAAACCAAACAGATCTGCCAGATAGTCAAACAAACCCAGCGTTACGCCAAGGAACGAACTCGCTACCGCAAAGTTTGAGAACACGACCAGCAGAAGGTCCAGGCTACGGCTGTTCAGCACGCCGCTTAATGCCTGTACCAGCACATCAATATTACCGCCCTTCTCGGCGATGCCGATAAACTCCGGACGAGGGATGTTACCCATCGTCGCCAGCAACCAGATGGTATACAGCGCCAGCGCCATCAGCGTACCGTACACCAGGCATTTCACGATGGTTTTCGGATCTTTGCCGTAATACTTCATCAGGCTCGGCACGTTACCGTGATAACCAAACGACGCCAGGCAGAACGGCAGGGTCATCAGCAAATACGGCGCATAAGACGCATTGCTTTCGGCGACGTTGAACAATGTCGCAGGCTGTACATGCCCCAGCAGGCTACCGAAGGTGAGGAAGAAGGTAATGACTTTCGCCCCCAGCACAATCGCCGTCATCCGGCTGACCGCTTTGGTGCTCAACCACACCACAAACGCCACCAACAGTGCAAAACCAAAACCCGCCGCGCGTGCCGGGACGTTCAGCGACATCTCCGCGAAGGTGTGATGCAGAATCGAACCACTGGCAGAAATATAGGCATAGGTCAGGATATAGAGCACAAAGGCAATGGAAATGCCGTTGACCACGTTCCAGCCTTTGCCCAGCAAATCTTTGGTGATGGTGTCAAAACTCGAACCGATCCGGTAATTCAGGTTAGCTTCCAGAATCATCAATCCGGAATGCAGCATGCAGAACCAAGTGAAGATCAGCGCCGCCATTGACCAGAAGAACCACGCACCGGACATGACCACTGGCAGAGAAAACATCCCTGCGCCAATAATGGTGCCGCCGATAATCACCACGCCGCCAAGCAGCGACGGTGACGTTTGGGTGGTGGTTAGTGTTGCCATGTGGGCTTCTCTCCAGTGAAAAATAGTGCGACTGCGTTGTTATGTATTGCACTGTACCAGTACATGAGTACAAAAGACAGAAAAAAAGCCCCGATTGTTAAAATCGGGGCTGTATATATTATTTTACAGACTGTGTTCGCTGTTCAGCGATGATTACGCATCGCCACCGAAACGACGACGACCGGTAGAGTCATCACGACGCGGTGCGCGGCCTTCACGACGTTCACCGCTAAAACGGCGACCATCACCACGACCACCTTCACGGCGTTCACCGCTGAAGTTACGACCGCCTTCACGACCACCTTCACGACGCTCACCACTGAAACCACGACCACCGCCACGACGCTCACCGCCAGTATGCGGCTGTGCATCGCCCAGTAACTGCATGTTCATCGGCTTGTTGAGAATGCGAGTGCGCGTAAAGTGTTGCAGCACTTCACCCGGCATACCTTTCGGCAGTTCGATGGTGGAGTGAGAAGCAAACAGCTTGATGTTACCGATGTAACGGCTGCTGATGTCGCCTTCGTTAGCAATCGCGCCAACGATATGACGAACTTCAACACCATCATCACGGCCCACTTCAATGCGGTACAGCTGCATATCGCCAACGTCACGACGTTCACGACGCGGACGATCTTCACGGTCGCCGCGCGGGCCACGGTCGTTACGATCGCGCGGACCACGATCATCACGGTCACGGAATTCACGTTTCGGACGCATCGGCGCATCTGGCGGAACAATCAGAGTACGTTCACCCTGTGCCATTTTCAGCAGTGCGGCTGCCAGAGTTTCGAGATCCAGCTCTTCACCTTCTGCAGTCGGCTGAATTTTGCTCAGCAGTGCGCGGTATTGATCCAGATCGCTGCTTTCCAGCTGCTGCTGTACTTTAGCGGCGAATTTTTCCAGACGGCGTTTGCCCAGCAGTTCTGCGTTCGGCAGTTCTACTTCCGGAATAGTCAGCTTCATAGTACGTTCAATGTTGCGCAGCAGACGACGCTCGCGATTCTCAACGAACAGCAGCGCGCGGCCAGCACGACCCGCACGACCGGTACGACCGATACGGTGAACGTAAGACTCAGAATCCATCGGGATATCGTAGTTAACCACCAGACTGATACGCTCAACGTCCAGGCCACGGGCCGCAACGTCGGTCGCAATCAGGATGTCCAGACGACCATCTTTCAGGCGTTCCAGTGTCTGCTCACGCAGCGCCTGGTTCATGTCACCGTTCAGCGCGGCGCTGTTGTAGCCGTTACGCTCAAGAGCTTCAGCCACTTCCAGAGTCGCGTTTTTGGTACGAACGAAGATAATCGCCGCATCAAAATCTTCCGCTTCCAGGAAACGTACCAGTGCTTCGTTTTTACGCATGCCCCAGACAGTCCAGTAGCTCTGGCTGATGTCAGGACGGGTCGTTACGCTGGACTGAATGCGCACTTCCTGCGGCTCTTTCATAAAGCGGCGGGTAATGCGACGAATCGCTTCCGGCATGGTTGCAGAGAACAGAGCGGTCTGATGACCTTCCGGGATCTGCGCCATAATGGTTTCAACGTCTTCGATGAAGCCCATGCGCAGCATTTCGTCAGCTTCATCCAGAACCAGACCGCTCAATTTAGAGAGGTCCAGAGTGCCACGTTTCAGGTGGTCCAGCAGACGGCCCGGAGTACCGACAACGATCTGCGGCCCCTGACGCAGGGCGCGTAATTGCACGTCATAACGCTGGCCGCCGTACAGGGCAACCACGTTTACGCCGCGCATGTGTTTAGAGAAATCCGTCATTGCTTCAGCAACCTGTACCGCCAGTTCGCGGGTCGGTGCCAGCACCAGAATCTGTGGTGCTTTCAGCTCAGGATCAAGATTCTGCAGCAGAGGTAAAGAGAATGCTGCAGTTTTTCCGCTCCCCGTCTGGGCCATACCCAGAACGTCGCGGCCATTCAGCAGATGTGGAATACACTCTGCCTGAATTGGAGATGGTTTTTCGTAACCCAGATCGTTAAGGGCTTCAAGGATAGGAGCCTTCAGGCCCAGATCTGCAAAAGTGGTTTCGAATTCAGCCATGTAGTACGTGTGCCTCAAAATTAATGGCGGCCAGTCTACATAACTCATCATGAAATTGATCAGCAATTTTCATTGAAAAGTGTGAACCGGCTCAAAGTAGGTGTATTAACGAACAACAACGCCCTCACCCGTTAAGGTGATGGCAATCAAATAAGATTACGGGCTGATGTGTACGTCAGCTATTGCTGGTCCGATTCTGCCAGGTCATCTTGGTCCTGGCCCAGGAGCGATAATTCCAACAATGCGTATCGGTGCTCAACAAAGTTATGAACGTTGTTGGCAACCGCCAGTTTGAACAGTGCCGTGGCGCTGTCCAAATCCCCCAGACTTAGGTAGTACTTACCTAAATAGAAGTTGGTTTCACTGAGATGCTCAGCGAGCGAGGTGTTATCCGTTGCGTCCGCCTTGAGCCTATCCATTAACGTTTGTTCGCTAATGTTGCCCAGGTAGAACTCGACAATGTTCCATCCCCACTGTTCCTTGTCCGATTTTTCGAAGTGCTGTTTCAACACTTCTTTAGCCTGCTTCTCATCGAGCTTCTGCTCGGCGAGATAAAGCCACAGACTACGGAAAGGATCATTGGGATCGTCTTGATAAAACGCCAGCAGATCATCTTGCGCTAACTTGTCACGACCGCCGTAATATAATGCGATCCCGCGATTCAAGTGCGCGTAGTTGTAAGTTGGATCAAGCTCAAGTACAGAATCAAACGCTTCATAGGCAGCATCAAAATTGCCTGCCTGCGTTAAATATATGCCTAAGTAATTGAATACTTCAGGCATATCCGGTCGGATTGCCAGCGCTTGCGAAAAATCGTTACGCGCTAATGCCCTCAGACCGAGACTATCATACAACACTCCGCGCTCATATAAAAGCTGTGCGCGTTCGTCATCGGTTAAAGCCCGACTGGCAAGGATTTGTTCCATACGTGCCAGAATCACTTCCTGCTGTAAAGTCGGTTGCAATGGTACCGCGAGGACTTCACTTTTACGCCAGGAAGTATTACTGCATCCTGCAAGCGTAAGTGCTGTCGCAACGAAACACCAGCGCAAAAAAGGCTTCATTTCCCACTCCCGAAGACCACGGTTGAATGAACGTCCTGTTCCCGGTTGCTAACAAGGCGTCCTGCCCGGTTAAAAGCCCCCCGCCGCAGCGGAGGGCAAATGGCAACCTTACTCGCCCTGTTCAGCAGCCGGAGCTTCCGGTGCTGCAGCAGGTTGAGACTGCTCAGTCGCTTCTTTAATGCTCAGACGGATACGGCCCTGGCGATCAACTTCCAGAACTTTCACCGGTACTTCCTGACCCATCTGCAGGTAATCGGTCACTTTCTCAACGCGTTTGTCAGCGATTTGAGAGATGTGGACCAGACCTTCTTTACCGCCACCAATGGCAACAAATGCGCCAAAGTCAACGATACGGGTCACTTTACCATTGTAGACGCGGCCCACTTCGATTTCTGCAGTGATCTCTTCGATACGACGAATTGCGTGTTTCGCTTTCTCGCCATCGGTCGCTGCGATCTTCACAGTACCGTCATCTTCGATTTCGATGGTGGTGCCTGTTTCTTCGGTCAGAGCACGGATTACAGAACCGCCTTTACCGATAACATCTTTGATCTTGTCCGGGTTGATCTTGATGGTATGGATACGCGGTGCGAACTCAGAGATATCGCCACGCGGCGCGTTGATCGCCTGTTCCATTACACCCAGGATGTGCAGACGCGCACCTTTAGCCTGGTTCAGCGCAACCTGCATGATCTCTTTGGTGATACCTTCAATTTTGATATCCATCTGCAGTGCAGAGATACCGTCGCGGGAACCCGCAACTTTGAAGTCCATATCGCCCAGGTGATCTTCGTCACCCAAAATGTCAGACAGTACAACGTAGTTGTCGCCTTCTTTCACCAGACCCATTGCGATACCCGCAACAGCGGCTTTGATCGGCACACCTGCGTCCATCAGCGCCAGAGACGCGCCGCACACGGAAGCCATAGAAGAGGAACCGTTGGATTCGGTGATTTCAGACACAACACGTACGGTGTACGGGAATTTGTCCATATCCGGCATTACTGCCAGCACGCCGCGCTTCGCCAGACGACCGTGGCCAATTTCACGACGCTTCGGAGAACCGACCATGCCGGTTTCGCCTACGGAGTACGGAGGGAAGTTGTAGTGGAACAGGAAGGTGTCAGTACGTTCGCCCATCAGTTCATCAAGAACTTGCGCGTCACGTGCAGTACCCAGCGTTGCGGTAACCAGCGCCTGCGTTTCACCACGGGTGAACAGCGCAGAACCGTGAGTACGCGGCAGCACGCCAGTACGCACATCCAGACCACGGATCATATCTTTTTCACGACCGTCGATACGCGGTTCGCCTGCCAGTACGCGGCTACGAACAACATTTTTCTCGATAGCGTGCAGAATTTCACCCAGTTCGTTTTCGTCCAGGGTTTCATCTTCAGCAAGCAGCGTCGCGATGGTTTCAGATTTGATGACGTCAACCTGCGCATAACGCTCTTGTTTGTCGGTGATGCGGTAAGCATCGCTCAGACGAGCTTCAGCCAGTGCAGCAACGCGCGCGTTCAGCGCTTCGTTTACCGGCTCCGGCTGCCAGTCCCAACGCGGTTTACCGGCTTCTTTCACCAGTTCATTGATGTTCTGAATAACAACCTGCTGTTGTTCATGACCGAACACTACTGCGCCCAGCATCTGGTCTTCGCTCAGCAGTTCAGCTTCAGATTCAACCATCAGCACAGCAGCTTCCGTACCGGCAACAACCAGGTCCAGTTTGCTCTCTTTCAGCTCGTCCTGAGTCGGGTTCAGTACGTACTGGTCATTGATGTAACCTACGCGGGCAGCACCAATCGGACCATTGAACGGAATACCAGACAGAGACAGTGCTGCGGAAGCACCAATCATCGCGACGATATCCGGGTTAACCTGCGGGTTAACAGAAACCACGGTGGCGATAACCTGAACTTCGTTGACGAAGCCTTCCGGGAACAGCGGGCGAATCGGGCGGTCAATCAGACGCGCGATCAGGGTTTCGCCTTCGCTTGGGCGGCCTTCACGACGGAAGAAGCTACCCGGGATACGACCAGCAGCGTAGGTACGCTCCTGATAGTTAACGGTCAGTGGGAAGAAGTCCTGACCTGGTTTGGCTTTTTTCTGGCCGACAACGGTAACAAATACCGCGGTGTCATCCATGCTAACCATAACAGCGGCAGTGGCTTGACGCGCCATCATGCCGGTTTCCAGAGTCACGGTGTGTTGGCCGTACTGGAATTTACGAACGATCGGATTAAGCAATGTAATACCCTTTTCTTTCTTAGACAGCACCTTACGGTACTGGTGTTAATACCCGATCTTCTGCGCATCCTCGCGACTAATGACAACCCTAACCCAGCCAAATGTGGGTAAAGCCTCTCATTAGCCGCGCGAACCTCTGCAACGGAAGATCATTCATAGCAACAATACATTAGTTTCCAGTGAATTGCTGCCGTCAGTTTGAAAAAAGGGGCCACTCAGGCCCCTTTTCTGAAACTCGCAAGAATTAGCGACGCAGACCCAGGCGCTCGATGAGCTGGGTGTAACGTGCTACGTCTTTACGTTTCAGGTAGTCGAGCAGTTTACGACGCTGAGAAACCATGCGCAGCAGACCACGACGGCTGTGGTGATCTTTTTTGTGCTCTGCAAAGTGGCCCTGCAGGTGGTTGATCTGTGCAGTCAGCAGTGCTACCTGAACTTCAGTAGAACCGGTGTCGTTTTCACCACGACCAAACTCAGAAACGATTTTAGCTGTTGCTTCAGTACTTAGAGACATTTTAAAACTCCAAAGTATATAGAATGAAAGGACGCCGATCTCTAATTCAGCGATCCCAGTGTACGTTACGCAAAGTGTTAAATATTTTACGCGACGTTAAGCGGCAGTATTCTACTCGTAGCGACCTGTTATCGCAAGACGGTTAACATTACGCCGGATATTCAACCACCAGGCGACGAGGCGCTACGCGGCCTTCATCGTCAATTTCACCCATACCGATAAACTTGCCATTCTCACCTTCTGTAACACGAACCAGTCCTTCCAGCGGCGCACCAGATGTACGAACTGGGTTACCATTTTTGAAGTAAACAGAAGACGTTAACGGAAGATTCACCACCGGATAGTCCGAAGCTGGACTGTCCATTGGCATCAGTAATGGATCAAGTAACTCCGCAGCCGGAATATCCTGCTGTTCAGCTTGCTCAACAAGTTCACGCAGGTGCTCCAGGGTCACCATCCGTTCAACCGGATATTTACTTACCGCCAGACGGCGCAGGTAAATAACATGCGCGCCACAGCCGAGTTTTTCACCCAGGTCGTCAACGATAGTGCGGATATAAGTGCCTTTTGAGCAGTGAATTTCCAGCTCCAGCTCATTGCCTTCATGGCGAATAAACAGCAATTCATAAACGGTAATCGGGCGCGCTTCACGTGGAACTTCAATGCCCTGACGCGCGTATTCGTACAGTTTTTTGCCCTGATATTTCAGTGCGGAATACATCGAAGGGATCTGTTCGATGTCACCACGGAAAGTATCCAGTGCCGCCGCCAGTTGTTCTGCACTAAAGGTTACCGGGCGCTCTTCAACGATTTGTCCATCGGCGTCGGAAGTATCGGTACGCTGTCCAAGACGCGCAATCACCCGATAGCGTTTGTCGGAGTCCAGCAGATACTGGGAAAACTTCGTCGCTTCCCCGAGGCAAATCGGCAACATGCCAGTTGCCAGCGGGTCCAGCGCACCGGTGTGTCCGGCACGATTGGCGTTATATATACGTTTCACTTTTTGCAGCGCATCGTTGCTGGACATCCCCTGCGGTTTATCCAGCAACAAAACGCCGTTAATGTCGCGACCGCGACGACGAGGACGACTCATTAGTCCTCCTTGCTGTCGTCCGGGTTAACACGACGCTCTTCGTCATGTTTGACCACGCTGGTCACCAGGTTTGACATACGCATCCCTTCAACCAGTGAGTTGTCGTAGAAGAAGGTCAGTTCCGGCACGATACGCAGACGCATCGCTTTACCCAGCAGGCTGCGGATGAAACCAGAAGCTTCCTGCAACGCTTTGATGCCCGCTTTAACCGCGTCTTCATCTTTGTCGTTGAGGAACGTCACATATACTTTGGCATACGCCAGGTCACGAGACATTTCGACACCGGAAACGGTGGTCATCATGCCCAGACGAGGATCTTTAATTTCACGCTGCAGGATGAGAGCGATCTCTTTTTGCATTTCCTGCGCTACGCGCTGCGGGCGACCAAATTCTTTCGCCATAATAAATTCTCCTGACAAAAAAGGGGCTGTTAGCCCCTTTTTAAAATTAATTTCAGGTGGAAGGGCTGTTCACGTAGGCCTGATAAGACGCGCCAGCGTCGCATCAGGCAATCCATGCCGGATGCGGCGTAAACGCCTTATCCCGCATGGAACCCTAAAAACCTTAAGCGATGGTACGTTGGATCTCGATGATTTCGAATACTTCGATCACATCGCCAGTGCGGACGTCGTTGTAGTTCTTAACGCCGATACCACATTCCATACCGTTACGGACTTCGTTAACATCATCTTTGAAGCGGCGCAGGGACTCCAGCTCGCCTTCGTAGATAACCACGTTGTCGCGCAGGACGCGGATCGGGTTGTGACGTTTAACCACACCTTCGGTAACCATACAGCCTGCAATGGCACCAAATTTCGGCGATTTGAACACGTCACGAACTTCCGCCAGACCGATAATCTGCTGTTTCAGTTCAGGAGACAGCATACCGCTCATCGCCGCTTTCACTTCGTCGATCAGGTTATAGATGACGGAGTAGTAACGCAGATCCAGGCTTTCCGCTTCAATCACTTTACGTGCAGAGGCATCAGCACGAACGTTAAAGCCAACCAGGATAGCGTTGGACGCCGCAGCCAGGGTGGCGTCGGTTTCGGTGATACCACCTACACCAGAACCGATGATCTTCACTTTAACTTCGTCAGTAGACAGTTTCAGCAAGGAGTCGGAGATCGCTTCCACAGAACCCTGTACGTCTGCCTTCAGGACGATATTCACTTCGTGAACTTCGCCTTCGGTCATGTTGGCGAACATGTTCTCGAGTTTAGATTTCTGCTGACGAGCCAGTTTAACTTCGCGGAATTTGCCCTGACGGTACAGTGCAACTTCACGTGCTTTCTTCTCGTCACGTACAACGGTAACTTCATCACCCGCAGCCGGAACACCGGACAAGCCGAGGATTTCCACCGGAATGGACGGACCCGCTTCCAGCACTTCCTGACCCAGTTCGTTACGCATCGCACGAACACGCCCGTATTCGAAGCCACACAGAACGATATCGCCCTTATGCAGAGTACCTTCGCGTACCAGCACAGTAGCAACCGGACCACGGCCTTTATCGAGGAAGGATTCGATAACCGCACCGCTCGCCATCCCGTTACGTACGGCTTTCAGTTCAAGGACTTCAGCCTGCAGCAGGATAGCATCCAGCAGTTCATCAATACCGGTACCCGCTTTTGCAGATACGTGTACGAACTGGCTTTCGCCGCCCCACTCTTCTGGCAGGATGCCGTACTGAGAGAGTTCGTTCTTAACGCGATCCGGATCGGCTTCTGGTTTATCGATTTTGTTCACAGCAACCACTACCGGAACACCCGCCGCTTTCGCGTGCTGGATAGCTTCGATGGTCTGCGGCATTACGCCGTCGTCTGCAGCAACAACCAGGACTACGATGTCCGTTGCCTGCGCACCACGTGCACGCATTGAAGTAAACGCGGCGTGCCCCGGGGTGTCCAGGAAGGTGATCATACCGTTTTCAGTTTCAACGTGGTATGCACCAATGTGCTGGGTAATGCCGCCCGCTTCGCCAGAGGCCACTTTCGTTGAACGAATGTAGTCCAGCAGAGAGGTTTTACCGTGGTCAACGTGACCCATGATGGTCACAACCGGCGCGCGCGGTTCAGCCGCAGCACCCGTGTCACGGTCGCTCATTACCGCCTCTTCCAGCTCGTTTTCACGACGCAGGATAACTTTGTGGCCCATCTCTTCAGCAACCAGCTGTGCGGTTTCCTGATCGATAACCTGGTTGATGGTTGCCATTGCGCCCAGTTTCATCATCGCTTTGATGACCTGAGAGCCTTTAACCGCCATCTTGTTAGCCAGTTCGCCAACGGTGATGGTTTCGCCGATCACAACGTCACGGTTAACGGCCTGAGCAGGCTTCTGGAAGCCCTGCTGCAGCGAAGAACCTTTACGTTTTCCGCCTTTACCGCCACGTACCGCTGCACGCGCTTCTTCGCGATCAGCTTTTGATTCAGCGTGTTTGTTGCCTTTCTTCGGACGCGCTGCTTTCGCGTTACGACCACGGCCACGGCCGCCTTCGACTTCACGATCGCTTTCGTCTTCTGCCTGACGGGCATGTTGAGAGGTAGTAACGTGATAATCGCTGGAATCTTCAGTTGGTTCCGCGTTATCAGTCCATTTATTTTCTTCCGCCATACGACGTGCTTCTTCAGCAACGCGACGTGCTTCTTCTTCGAGTTTACGACGCGCTTCTTCTTCAGCTTTACGCTTGAGCTCTGCAGCTTCCTGCTCACGGCGGGCTTTTTCAGCCTGGGCGGTTTTAGTCATATCGTCTTGTTGATTGCTCACTTTGTCTTTTTCCGCAGCTTCACGTTTCGCTTGTTCAGCGGCTTCACGTTTAGCTTGTTCTGCGGCCTCACGTTCAGCTTTTTGTTGCGCCTCGCGTTTGGCCGATTCTTCTGCCTCACGACGGGCTTGCTCTTCCGCTTCACGCTGCGCTTGCTCTTCCGCCGCAAGGCGCTCGGCCTCTTGCGGGTCACGTTTCACAAAGGTGCGTTTCTTGCGGACTTCGATTTGTACCGATTTGCTTTTTCCACCGGTACCAGGAATGTTAAGGGTGCTGCGTGTTTTACGCTGCAGCGTTAATTTGTCCGGACCTGAATTTTTCTGGTTCAGGTGGTCAATTAAAGCCTGTTTCTCTTGTGCGGACACAGAGTCGTCAGCAGACTTCCGGATACCTGCATCAGCAAATTGCTGTACCAGGCGTTCCACGGAGGTCTGTCGCTCTGCGGCCAGCGTTTTAATCGTTACATCTGTCATGCTGTTCCTTCCTGCTACAGTTTATTACGCTTCGTCACCGAACCAGCAAATATTACGGGCAGCCATAATCAGTGCTCCGGCTTTTTCGTCGGTCAACCCTTCGATATCAGCCAGATCATCAATGCCCTGTTCGGCGAGATCTTCCAGCGTACAAACGCCACGGGCGGCCAGTTTGAATGCCAAATCACGATCTATCCCTTCAAGGTTCAGCAGATCGTCAGCCGGCTTGTTATCACCGAGGCTTTCTTCCTGGGCCTGTGCAATGGTGGCCAGTGCATTTTTAGCACGCTCACGCAGTGCTTCAACGGTCGGCTCATCAAGGCCTTCGATTTCCAACAGCTCTTTCATCGGCACATAGGCCAGTTCTTCCAACGTTGAGAAACCTTCTTCTACCAGGACAGTCGCGAAGTCTTCGTCAATGTCGAGATAACGGGTGAAGGTGTCAATCGCTGCATGCGCTTCCGCCTGATGCTTAGCCTGCAGGTCGTCAACGGTCATCACGTTGAGTTCCCAACCGCTGAGCTGCGAAGCCAGACGCACGTTCTGACCGTTACGGCCAATCGCCTGCGCCAGGTTACCGGCTTCAACGGCGATATCCATGGTGTGTTTATCTTCATCCACCACGATAGAAGCAACGTCTGCCGGTGCCATCGCATTAATCACGAACTGCGCCGGGTTATCATCCCACAGGACGATATCGATACGCTCGCCGCCCAGTTCAGTAGAAACCGCCTGAACACGCGCGCCACGCATACCTACGCAAGCACCTACCGGATCGATACGTTTATCGTTGGTTTTCACCGCGATTTTCGCACGAGAACCCGGGTCGCGAGCCGCTGCTTTAATTTCAATCACTTCTTCGCCGATTTCTGGCACTTCAATGCGGAACAGTTCGATCAGCATTTCCGGCTTGGAACGGGTAACGAACAGTTGCGCGCCACGCGCTTCCGGGCGAACGGAATAAAGCACGCCACGAACGCGGTCGCCAGGGCGGAAGTTTTCACGCGGAAGCATATCTTCGCGCAGGATCACGGCTTCAGCGTTGTTGCCCAGATCCAGAGAGATGTTGTCGCGGTTTACTTTTTTCACCACGCCGGTGATGATTTCACCTTCGTGTTCACGGAACTGATCAACCACCATCGCACGTTCGGCTTCACGCACTTTCTGCACGATAACCTGTTTTGCCGTCTGGGTGGTGATACGGTCAAAGGTAACAGACTCAATCTGATCTTCAACGTAATCGCCCAGGTTCAGGCTTTCATCTTCATAACGTGCGGCTTCAAGGGTGATTTCCTTGGTCGGCTGGGTGACTTCATCAACAACTAACCAGCGACGGAAGGTGTCAAAATCACCGCTTTTGCGATCGATCTGTACGCGGACGTCGATCTCTTGTTCATATTTTTTCTTTGTTGCTGTCGCCAGCGCGCTTTCCAATGCTTCGAAAATCTTCTCGCGAGGTAGCGCCTTTTCATTGGATACGGCTTCAACTACAGCCAAAATTTCTTTGTTCATCGCGGGCTTTTCACCTCATCCAGACTATTAAAAGTGGGGAACCAGGTTCGCCTTCTGGATATTACTCAGCGCGAACACTTCATCTTTACCTTCGACGGTAACTGTGATCATTTCACCGTCTACCGCTTTGATAACGCCCTGCCATTTACGACGGTTTTGTACCGCCATACGGAGAACCAGAGTCACCTCTTCTCCGACAAAACGGGCGTAGTGTTCAGCCGTGAACAGTGGGCGATCGAGACCCGGTGAGGAGACTTCCAGGTTATAAGCAACGGTGATGGGATCTTCAACATCCAGCACAGCACTTACCTGGTGGCTCACATCAGCACAATCATCAACATTGATGCCATCTTCACTATCAATATAGATGCGCAGTGTGGATGTGCGACCGCGAATAAACTCGATGCCAACCAGCTCAAAACCCAGGGCCTCAACTGGCGCAGTAATCATCTCTGTTAATTTTTGCTCTAATGTGGACAAGCCCACCCCCAAGACATAAAAAAAGGGCCTAAAGCCCAGTTATTCTGTAGTCAGATAACAAAAAACCCCGATAAATCGGGGCTTTATATAACTGAACCCTATAACCGCAACTGCGGTCTGGAGCACTTTCCAGAAGGATTTTTTCAAATCCCACTACGAAGGCCAAAGTCTTCACAGTATATTTGAAAAAGAACTCTAAGGGAAAGTGGTTGCGGGGGCCGGATTTGAACCGACGACCTTCGGGTTATGAGCCCGACGAGCTACCAGGCTGCTCCACCCCGCGCCTGAAACGTGGCAAATTCTACTCGTTTTGGGTAAAAAATGCAAATACTGCTGGGATTTGGTGTACCGAGACGGGACGTAAAATCTGCAGGCATTATAGTGATCCATGCCACATTTTGTCAACATTTATTGCTAATCACATGAATGAATATCCAGTTCACTTTCATTTGTTGAATACTTTTGTCTTCTCCTGCTCTCCCTTAAGCGCATTATTTTACAAAAAACACACTAAACTCTTCCTGTCTCGGATAAAAGATGATTAAATGAAAACTCATTTATTTTGCATAAAAATTCAGTTAGAGCGGAAATCCAGGCTCATCATCAGTTAATTAAGCAGGGTGTTATTTTATGACGACGATTCTCAAGCATCTCCCGGTAGGTCAACGTATTGGCATCGCTTTTTCTGGCGGTCTGGACACCAGTGCCGCACTGCTGTGGATGCGAAAAAAGGGAGCGGTTCCTTATGCATATACTGCAAACCTGGGCCAGCCAGACGAAGAGGATTACGATGCGATCCCTCGTCGTGCCATGGAATACGGCGCGGAGAACGCACGTCTGATCGACTGCCGCAAACAGTTGGTCGCCGAAGGTATTGCCGCTATTCAGTGTGGCGCTTTCCATAACACTACTGGCGGCCTGACCTATTTCAACACGACGCCGCTGGGCCGCGCCGTGACCGGCACCATGCTGGTTGCTGCCATGAAAGAAGATGGCGTGAATATCTGGGGTGACGGCAGCACCTATAAAGGAAACGATATCGAACGTTTCTATCGTTACGGTCTGCTGACCAATGCTGAACTGCAGATTTACAAACCGTGGCTTGATACTGACTTTATTGATGAACTGGGCGGCCGTCATGAAATGTCTGAATTTATGATTGCCTGCGGTTTCGACTACAAAATGTCTGTCGAAAAAGCCTACTCCACGGACTCCAACATGCTTGGTGCAACGCATGAAGCGAAGGATCTGGAATACCTCAACTCCAGCGTCAAAATCGTCAACCCGATTATGGGCGTGAAGTTCTGGGATGAGAGCGTGAAGATCCCGGCAGAAGAAGTCACAGTACGCTTTGAGCAAGGTCATCCAGTGGCGCTGAACGGTAAAACCTTTAGCGACGACGTAGAAATGATGCTGGAAGCTAACCGCATCGGCGGTCGTCACGGGCTGGGCATGAGCGACCAGATTGAAAACCGTATCATCGAAGCGAAAAGCCGGGGTATTTACGAAGCTCCGGGGATGGCACTGCTGCACATTGCGTATGAACGTCTGCTGACCGGTATTCACAACGAAGACACCATTGAGCAGTATCATGCACATGGTCGTCAATTGGGCCGTCTGCTGTACCAGGGGCGTTGGTTTGACTCCCAGGCGCTGATGCTGCGTGACTCTCTGCAACGCTGGGTTGCCAGCCAGATAACAGGTGAAGTGACGCTGGAACTGCGTCGCGGGAACGACTACTCGATCCTCAATACCGTCTCTGACAACCTGACCTATAAAGCAGAGCGTTTGACCATGGAGAAAGGCGACTCTATGTTTACGGCTGAAGATCGTATTGGTCAACTGACCATGCGTAACCTGGATATTACCGATACCCGCGAGAAGCTGTTCGGTTATGCCAAAACTGGACTGCTCTCCTCCTCCGCCTCTTCGGGCGTGCCGCAGGTGGAGAATCTGGAAAATAAAGTTAAGTAATCTCAGAGCTTTCATGCTAAAGGCCGCCAATGCGGCCTTTTTTACGACCAATATAATGTGATCGCGCATAACGATTTAGATGTCTGTTCCAGCAAAGCTGGCCAATGTCATGAGTTGATTAATATCGCTTGTCGCATGCAAAACTGAAGCTGAACGAACTATTGCGCCGATTTGTTTGACGTTCGAAAGACTACGGAAATTGGTCAAGTTGATGACATTCAGGACGGGTCATTAAAACGAAAAAAGACGCTTTTCAGCGTCTCTTTTCTGGAATTTGGTACCGAGGACGGGACTTGAACCCGTAAGCCCTATTGGGCACTACCACCTCAAGGTAGCGTGTCTACCAATTCCACCACCTCGGCACGGATACTACTTTTTAGTTCGGGATATCGCTGGTCGGCTTAGCCGGAGCAGCTGGCTGAGTTTGTTCGGTTTTCGCCGGTGCACTCAGGTTTTCCCATTCGCTACCTTTATTGGTTTTGTTGCTGTTGATGTTACCCAGCACCAGACTGATGATGAAGAATAACGTTGCCAGCAGCGCCGTCATGCGGGTCATGAAGTTACCAGAACCACTTGAACCAAACAGCGTAGCGGAAGCGCCTGCTCCGAAGGAGGCTCCCATATCAGCGCCTTTACCTTGCTGCAGCATGATCAGACCTACAAGGCCAATTGCTACAATAAGGAAAACTACTAAAAGAGCTTCGTACATAATCAACCTGTTCCTTGCGGAGTTGCCGCGTACCAATGCTTCAACCAATAAAGCGGGAGTTTTTAATCTTTCCCACTGAAGCGGGTGTGAATACTAACCAAAGCGAATGACCTTCGCAAGGGCAATTTTATTGCATTGTATCAACTGCGGAAAAAAACAGCAAAACCGATGTACTTAAGAAGAACAAAGGCGACAATCGCCGCCTTTTTAGCCAGTTAGCTATCGAATCAAACGGCTTTTACCGCGTCAGCGATGCGATGCGCAAATTCGGTTACCTGCGCTTCGTCTTCACCTTCTACCATCACGCGAATTAACGGTTCGGTGCCGGATTTACGCAACAGCACACGTCCACGGCTACCCAGCGCCGCTTCAACTTCTGCGGTCACTACTTTGACTGATTCATGCTCAAGCGGATCGCCGCTACCTGCGGTGTAACGCACGTTAACCAGAATCTGCGGGAACATTTTCATACCACTGCAAAGGTCGTGCAGACTCATATGGTTACGCGCCATCGCCGCCAGGACCTGCAAACCTGCAACAATGCCATCACCGGTAGTGGTTTTATCCAGCAAGATCACATGACCGGAGTTCTCGGCACCGATGCGCCAGCCTTTCTCCTGCATTTTTTCCAGTACGTAGCGATCGCCCACTTTCGCACGAGCAAATGGAATACCTAACTGTTTCAGCGCCAGTTCCAGCCCCATGTTGCTCATCAATGTACCCACCGCGCCACCACGCAGCTGGCCCTGACGAAGACCTTCACGCGCGATGATATACATGATCTGATCGCCATCGACTTTATTACCTTCATGGTCAACCATAATCACGCGGTCACCGTCACCGTCAAAGGCGATACCGAGATCTGCTTTTTCAGCCAGTACGCGCGCCTGTAACGCACGAACATCAGTTGCGCCCACTTCGGCATTGATGTTTACGCCGTTCGGCTCACAACCGATAGCGATAACATTCGCTCCCAGCTCGCGCAGCACGTTCGGCGCAATGTGATAAGTCGCGCCGTTGGCGCAATCCACCACAATTTTCAGTTCGCTCAAACTAAGTTCGTTCGGGAACGTGGCTTTGCAAAACTCGATATAGCGGCCCGCAGCATCAACAATACGGCTGGCTTTACCCAGTTCTGCCGAATCAACGCAGCTGATCTCTTTTTCCATTTCAGCTTCAATGGCTTCTTCAACTGCATCCGGCAGCTTGGTGCCGTCAATAGAAAAGAATTTGATCCCGTTATCATAGAATGGGTTATGTGATGCAGAAATTACAATCCCAGCTTCGGCGCGGAAGGTACGCGTCAGATAAGCCACGGCCGGTGTTGGCATCGGGCCAGTGAAGAGTGCGGAAAGACCGGCAGCCGCCAGACCCGCCTCCAGCGCCGACTCCAGCATATAGCCAGAAATACGGGTGTCTTTACCGATAATAATCTTGCGGGAACCATGACGTGCCAGCACTTTACCCGCAGCCCACCCCAGCTTAAGCACAAAATCAGGCGTGATCGGCGCATCCCCAACACGACCACGAATCCCATCGGTACCGAAATATTTACGATTACTCATAGCGTTTGTTTTCCTTTGCAGACAGAGTGGCTTCCACCACTCGCATCGCTTCTACGGTTTCTTTGACGTCATGAACACGAATAATGTGCGCGCCTTGCATTGCGGCAATGACCGCACAGGCCAGACTACCGCTCAGGCGCTCGGACGGCCCCACGTTCAACAGCTGTCCAATCATCGATTTTCGTGACATACCCACCAACAGCGGCAGGTTGAAATGATGAAATTCAGCCAGACGCGCCAGTAATGCATAGTTGTGATGGAGATTTTTACCGAAACCGAATCCGGGGTCGAGCAACAATTTCTCTTTTGCGATACCAGCCTGTTCGCAGCGTGCTATTTGCTCAACAAAGTAGCGATTTACCTCGGCAAAGACATCGTCATACTTTGGCGCTTCCTGCATAGTCTTTGGATTTCCCTGCATATGCATCAGGCATACTGGCAAACCAGTTGCAGCAGCAGCTTTGAGGGCGCCAGGTTCGGAAAGGGAGCGGATATCATTAATGATGTGAGCGCCTGCTTTCGCTGACTCACGGATCACTTCCGGTTTGGATGTATCTACCGAGATCCAAACTTCAAATCGTTGCGCAATTGCCTCAACGACTGGAATAACACGCTGCAACTCTTCTTCAACGCTCACTTCCGCAGCCCCTGGACGTGTGGACTCGCCGCCAACGTCAATGATCGTTGCGCCAGCATTGATCATCAGATTCGCATGTTTCACCGCATCAATCAGCGAATTATGCGTGCCGCCATCGGAGAAAGAATCAGGCGTGACGTTGAGGATCCCCATTACGTGAGGATGGCTAAGGTCCAGTGAAGAGCCCTGGGCAAAGAGTTTCATGGTGTTATCCCTGGTATGAATTGATAAGAAAAAACCCCGGAGCACGCCCCGGGGTTTTCGGTACAAATACAGTCATCTGATGCGGGAACTTACTTGTCGCCTAACTGCTCTGACATGGTGTTACCCGGGTTCGGCGTACGCGGTTCATCAACCGGACGAGGAGCCTTTGGACTACCATTGTCGCCAGAATTGTTAGAAGCGCCTGGTTCTTCCCAGCCCGCTGGCGGGCGTACATCGCGACGTGCCATCAGGTCGTCAATCTGCGGTGCATCGATGGTTTCATATTTCATGAGCGCATCTTTCATTGCATGCAGAATATCCAGGTTGTCGTTCAACAACTGACGCGCACGATTGTAGTTACGCTCAATCAGTAACTTCACTTCCTGGTCGATGATACGCGCAGTTTCATCGGACATATGTTTCGCTTTCGCCACGCTACGACCGAGGAACACTTCACCCTCTTCTTCCGCGTACAGCAGCGGACCAAGTTTTTCGGAGAAGCCCCACTGAGTCACCATGTTACGTGCCAGGTTGGTCGCAACTTTAATATCGTTGGACGCACCGGTAGAAACATGTTCCGGCCCGTAGATGATCTCTTCTGCCAGACGACCACCGTACAGCGTAGAAATCTGGCTTTCCAATTTCTGACGGCTGGCGCTGATTGCGTCGCCCTCAGGCAAGAAGAAAGTCACACCCAACGCACGTCCGCGCGGGATAATCGTCACTTTGTGCACCGGATCGTGTTCCGGCACCAGGCGACCGATAATCGCATGGCCTGCTTCGTGGTATGCAGTCGATTCTTTCTGCGCTTCTGTCATCACCATGGAGCGACGTTCCGCACCCATCATGATTTTGTCTTTCGCTTTTTCGAACTCAACCATCGACACAACGCGTTTGTTGCCACGAGCAGCGAACAGTGCCGCTTCGTTCACCAGGTTCGCCAGGTCAGCACCGGAGAAACCAGGAGTACCACGGGCAATGATTGCCGCGTCAATATCTGGTGCCAATGGTACGCGACGCATGTGAACTTTCAGGATCTGCTCACGACCGCGAACATCTGGCAAGCCAACCACAACCTGACGGTCGAAACGGCCAGGACGCAACAGCGCCGGGTCCAGAACGTCCGGACGGTTAGTCGCGGCGATAACGATGATACCTTCGTTACCTTCGAAGCCATCCATCTCAACCAGCATCTGGTTCAGAGTCTGTTCACGTTCATCGTGACCACCGCCCAGACCTGCGCCACGTTGGCGGCCGACGGCGTCGATTTCATCGATAAAGATGATACACGGTGCCGCTTTCTTCGCCTGTTCGAACATGTCACGAACACGGGATGCACCCACACCGACGAACATTTCTACGAAGTCAGAACCGGAGATAGTAAAGAACGGAACTTTCGCTTCGCCTGCAATCGCTTTCGCCAGCAGCGTTTTACCGGTACCCGGAGGACCGACCATCAGGACGCCTTTCGGGATCTTACCGCCGAGTTTCTGGAAGCGGCTTGGCTCGCGCAGATACTCAACCAGTTCAGCAACTTCTTCTTTTGCTTCGTCGCAGCCCGCAACGTCAGCAAAGGTCGTTTTGATCTGATCTTCCGTCAGCATGCGCGCTTTGCTCTTACCGAACGACATGGCACCTTTACCACCGCCGCCCTGCATTTGACGCATGAAGAAGATCCAGACACCAATCAGCAACAGCATCGGGAACCAGGAGATAAAGATAGAAGCCAGCAGGCTTGGCTCTTCAGGCGGTTCACCGACAACCTTGACGTTCTTGGTCAGCAGGTTATCCAGTAACTTCGGATCCTGAACCGGAATGTAAGTGGTATAACGGTTACTATCTTTCTTGGTAACGTTGATTTCACGTCCGTTGATACGCGCTTCACGAACCTGGTCGTTATTGACCTCTTGTAGGAAGGTAGAGTAATCCACCTTACGTCCATTAGACTCGCTGGGCCCAAAGCTCTGGAATACTGACATCAGCACAACGGCAATGACCAGCCAGAGTATTAGGTTTTTCGCCATGTCACTCAAGGGATTAACCTCTTATTACAACTGTGTTAAAAACAGCGTCAGGATACTCTATATCCAGCAGCTTTCAAACTTTCGTCTGAAATCTCCCGGTTAGGGTTTACGCCCGGTCGCTACAATATACACTTCCCGCGAACGTGCACGAGAAGAGTCCGGCTTACGAACTTTGACCTTCGTAAACAGGGAGCGAATTTCCCTTAGATACTCATCGAAACCTTCGCCCTGGAACACCTTCACTACAAAACTGCCACCTGGCGCTAATACATCACGACACATTTCTAGCGCCAGTTCCACCAGATACATGGCACGGGGGATATCCACCGCCGGTGTTCCGCTCATGTTTGGTGCCATATCGGACATGACAACCTGGACTTTGCTGTCGCCTACGCGCTCCAGCAGTGCTTGCATCACCAGTTCATCACGAAAATCGCCCTGAAGAAAGTCCACACCAACGATAGGATCCATAGGTAAAAGATCGCAAGCGATGATACGGCCTTTGCCGCCAATTTGGGTGACCACATATTGTGACCAACCACCTGGCGCAGCACCAAGGTCGACAACCGTCATTCCCGGTTTAAAGAGTTTGTCACTTTGCTGTATTTCATCAAGTTTAAACCAGGCACGGGAACGTAACCCCTTTTTCTGTGCCTGTTGAACATATTTATCGCTAAAGTGTTCCTGAAGCCAGCGACTGGAGCTGGCAGAACGCTTCTTACCTGTCATTTAACTTTCCCATTGGGATAACTCATCGTAACCAATTGCGTAAATTTTTACGCGCCTATTTGGCGATATATGGGAGATGGCGGTAGAATGACCCGTTTTCAATCCCAACGTAAGCAAAAAAATACGATGAATCTGAGTACTAAACAAAAACAGCACCTGAAAGGTCTGGCACATCCGCTCAAGCCAGTTGTTCTGCTTGGCAGTAATGGTTTGACCGAAGGGGTGCTGGCCGAGATTGAACAAGCGTTAGAGCACCATGAACTCATCAAGGTGAAAATCGCCACTGAAGATCGCGAAACTAAAACCTTGATCGTGGAAGCTATCGTGCGCGAAACCGGCGCCTGTAATGTACAGGTCATCGGTAAAACGCTGGTGCTTTATCGTCCAACTAAAGAACGTAAAATCTCGCTGCCACGCTAAGATTATCCTAAAGTTACACACATTTGCTGTGTAAAACGAGGGATTTTCCGCAAGCAGGAGAGCAAAATGCCACGCTCTGTTCGTTGATAAAAGGCCGCATAGCGGCCTTTTTCCTTTCTTTACAATACATCAACATTTTGAGTATTGGGTAATTCTTACAGGTATTCCACCTTAATTACTTCAAATTCTACATCGCCGCCCGGCGTTTTGATGACCACTACATCATCTTCTTCTTTGCCAATCAGTCCACGAGCGATAGGCGAGTTTACAGAAATCAGGTTCTGTTTAAAGTCAGCTTCGTCATCGCCTACGATGCGATAGGTCTGTTCTTCATCAGAATCCAGATTCAAAACCGTCACGGTAGCGCCAAAAATCACGCGACCATTGTTTGGCATTTTGGTGACATCAATTACCTGCGCGTTCGACAGCTTGGCTTCGATATCTTTGATACGGCCTTCGCAAAAACCCTGCTGCTCACGCGCAGCGTGGTATTCGGCGTTTTCTTTCAGGTCGCCATGCTCACGCGCTTCCGCGATAGCAGCAATGATTTCAGGACGGCGCACAGATTTCAGAAAATCCAGCTCTTCGCGTAATTTTTCAGCGCCGCGTAAGGTCATCGGAATAGCTTGCATTTGTTATACCTCTTGAATATTCCTGATGGGGAGAGTCTCCACTCGCCCCGGCTGTTCGGCATGCCCGGCACAACTCCTCGTCGGGGCCAGAAGCAAAAAAATACCGACCCGGGAACAGGTCCCAGGCCAGCAATAATTCACATTTTGATAGTCATTTTACCCTGAAGTTCCCGAAGGGTCATCGTTTACTTTATAGGGCGTTGCGCCGTAGTATGACGGCTCGATTCCAGGTTGTTAGCGCGAGATTATGCGATTTTCCAGATTTATCATCGGATTGACCAGCTGTATAGCGTTCAGTGTTCAGGCCGCGAATGTTGATGAGTACATTACTCAACTCCCCGCTGGCGCCAACCTTGCCCTGATGGTGCAAAAAGTCGGCGCGTCTGCCCCCGCTATTGATTACCATAGTCAGCAAATGGCGCTGCCCGCCAGTACGCAGAAGGTGATCACTGCGCTGGCGGCGTTGATTCAACTTGGCCCCGATTTTCGTTTCACCACTACACTTGAAACCAAAGGCAATGTGGAGAACGGCGTACTCAAGGGTGACTTAGTGGCGCGATTTGGTGCCGATCCGACGCTAAAACGTCAGGATATTCGTAATATGGTGGCGACCCTGAAAAAATCAGGCGTCTCCCAAATCGATGGCAATGTGTTCATAGACACGTCAATTTTTGCCAGTCACGATAAAGCCCCCGGCTGGCCCTGGAACGATATGACACAATGCTTTAGCGCCCCGCCTGCCGCCGCCATTGTTGACCGCAATTGCTTTTCCGTCTCGCTCTACAGTGCCCAAAAACCCGGTGATATGGCCTTTGTTCGCGTGGCCTCTTATTACCCTGTGACTATGTTCAGCCAGGTACGCACTCTCCCCCGAGGTTCAGCCGAAGCGCAATATTGCGAGCTGGATGTGGTGCCAGGCGACCTTAACCGCTTTACGTTAACCGGATGCCTACCACAACGTTCAGAGCCGCTACCGTTGGCTTTTGCCGTACAGGATGGCGCCAGCTACGCCGGAGCGATTCTGAAAGATGAGTTAAAACAGGCAGGCATTACCTATTCCGGCACGCTACTGCGACAAACGCAGGTTAACGACCCAGGAACGGTGGTTGCCAGTAAACAGTCGGCCCCTTTGCACGATCTGCTTAAGATTATGCTGAAAAAGTCCGACAACATGATCGCCGATACCGTCTTTCGCATGATTGGTCATGCGCGCTTTAATGTCCCGGGGACATGGCGTGCCGGGTCGGACGCCGTGCGTCAGATCCTGCGTAAGCAGGCGGGTGTGGATATTGGCAACACGATTATTGCAGATGGTTCGGGGCTTTCACGGCATAACCTGATTGCACCAGCCACCATGATGCAGGTGCTGCAATACATTGCCCAACACGACAATGAGCTTAACTTTATCTCAATGCTACCTTTAGCAGGCTACGATGGTTCGTTGCAGTACCGTGCAGGTCTGCATCAAGCGGGCGTAGATGGTAAAGTTTCAGCGAAAACAGGTTCGTTGCAGGGCGTGTATAACCTGGCAGGATTCATCACCACAGCAAGTGGGCAACGAATGGCGTTCGTACAATATCTTTCTGGTTATGCAGTTGAACCCGCGGATCAGCGCAATCGCCGTATTCCGTTGGTACGTTTTGAAAGCCGTTTGTATAAAGATATTTACCAGAACAATTAGTCAAAAAGAAACCCCGGCACATGGCCGGGGTTTCAGATTATTGACAAAGTGCGCTTTGTTTATGCCGGATGCGCCGTGAACGCCTTATCCGTCCTACAAAATCTTGCAAATTCAATATATTGCAATCATCTTGTAGGCCTGATAAGTGTAGCGCATCAGGCTTATTTGGCATTGGTCATCAGTGATTAACGCTTGTAAATGAACTCAACGCCTTCTTCGTCGTCTTCGTCCCAGTCGTCATCCCAGTCTTCATCATCCTCTTCAGCAATCTCTTCAAGCTGCTGACGGTGATAATCATCCCACATGAATTCGACTTTCTCAGGCTGTTTCGCTTCTTCTGCCTGCACGACCGGGTTTTCAATGATAAAGGTCATCACATCCCAGCAGAGATCTTTCACGCCCAGTCCGCTCGCCGCAGAGATCAGATAATATTTATCTTCCCAGCCCAGCGCCTCAGCGATCGCTTTCGCTTTCTCTTCAGCTTCTGCTTTATCCAGCAGGTCGATCTTGTTGAAGACTAACCAGCGTGGTTTCGCCGCCAGATCCTGGCTGTATTTTTCCAGCTCGCTGATAATAATACGCGCGTTTTCAACTGGATCGGTGCCGTCAATCGGATCGATATCGATGAGGTGCAACAGGACGCGGCAACGTTCCAGGTGCTTCAGGAAGCGAATGCCCAGACCTGCGCCTTCCGCAGCGCCTTCAATCAACCCCGGGATATCAGCAACAACGAAGCTCTTCTCGTTGTCCATACGTACCACGCCCAGGCTTGGTACCAGAGTGGTAAACGGATAGTCCGCTACTTTCGGTTTAGCCGCCGAGACAGCGCGGATAAATGTCGATTTACCGGCATTTGGCATCCCCAGCATACCGACATCAGCCAGCAGCATCAGCTCCAGCAGCAGCTCGCGCTTATCGCCCGGCGTACCGTTGGTTTTCTGCCGTGGTGTACGGTTAACGGACGATTTGAAACGGGTATTGCCCAGACCGTGCCAGCCGCCCTTGGCAACCAGCAGACGCTGACCGTGTTTGGTCATATCGCCCATGGTTTCACCGGTACCCTGGTCGATTACACGCGTACCTACCGGCACTTTAATCGTCACGTCTTTACCGCGCTTACCGGTACAATCGCGGCTTGCGCCGTTCTGACCGCGCTCTGCACGGAAAGATTTTTCAAAACGATAATCGATAAGCGTGTTCAGGTTCTCGTCGGCTTCCATCCATACGTCACCACCGTCACCGCCGTCGCCGCCATCCGGGCCGCCTTTCGGAATATATTTTTCGCGGCGGAAGCTCACGCAACCATTACCGCCATCACCTGCAACGACCAGAATCGATGCTTCATCAACAAACTTCATTTTATTCTCCGTAAATCATTCGCCTGCGCGGGGTTGCGATACCACCGTTGTATGCTTACGTAATCCGCCCCAAATACGATGACCAATGGCGGAATACATCGCGCCCGCAACCACGACAAACGCACCGAGATAACCTAAAAGGTTTAACATCGGTCTGGCGAAGAAATCGGGCCAGGCCAGTGATAAAAGATCTGAAAAAAACAGCGTAAACAGTGGGGTGAGCGTGATGATCGCACTCACCTGCGCTGCCTGCCAGCGAGCCATCGCTTCCGCCAGGGCGCCATATCCTACCAAGGTATTCAGTCCGCAAAAAATTAAACATGCGAGCTGCCAGTGGCTAAGCTGCGCTATCACCCCTGGCTTTGCCAGAGGGAAGAGCGCAATTGTACATAAAGTGTACAGCAAAAACAGAATCTGCGGTGAGGCCAGCCGACGCAATAAAACCTTTTGCGCCACGCCATAACTCACCCAGACCGTCGCCGCACCGACCCCAAAGATAACTCCCCAGGTATAATCGGTGAGCTTTGTAAATATCTCGACCAGACTGGTATTAAAAAACATGACCAGGCCGCTCAGGAGCATCAATGCCCCTACAACCTGAGTGCTGCGCATTTTCTCTTTCAGGATAAATACGCTGGCAACCATCATGCCAACCGGCGAGAGTTGCCCAATCACCTGCGAAGCGGTCGGGCTCAGGTATTGCAAAGATGAGCTGAACAGGATGAAGTTCCCAAACAGCCCGGCGGTCGCCACTGCCAACAAAATCAACCAGCGTGGCTTACGAAACACGCGTAATGGCGGCAACCTCTTCTTCAGTGCAAGAATGGCACCAAGACCAATACTCGCCATCAAGAAACGGTAAAACACGATTGTCGGAGGCTCCATCACCTCCAGCACCTGCTTCATTGCGATTGGCAACGCCCCCCAGCAAATTGCTGTGGTGAGCGCCAAAAGAATGCCAATGCCTGCCTGCTGCTTCATACCGTATTCCCTGCAAAGCGCATTTGCGGATTAACGCCGCACCATGCGCATTTTACCGGTTATCGAATGTAAAAAGCCCCGCAACGTGTTGCGGGGCTTTCATCCGTTACCGGGACGCGAAAAACTTATTCAGCTTCGATGCTGATAAATTTACGGTTTTTCGGGCCTTTAACTTCGAATTTCACTTTACCGTCTGCTTTAGCAAACAGAGTGTGGTCACGACCGCAACCTACGTTAGCGCCAGCGTGGAATTTGGTACCACGTTGACGAACGATGATGCTACCCGCCAGAACGGATTCGCCACCGAAACGCTTAACGCCCAGGCGTTTAGCTTCTGAATCGCGACCGTTACGTGTGGAGCCGCCAGCCTTTTTATGTGCCATTTGAAATCTCTCCTCAGGTCTTAGGCGCTGATGCCAGTAATTTTCACATCAGTGAACCACTGACGATGGCCCTGCTGCTTACGATAGTGTTTACGACGGCGAAACTTAACGATTTTAACTTTCTCGCCACGACCGTGAGCAACAACTTCAGCTTTGATTACGCCGCCATCAACGAAAGGAACGCCGATTTTGACTTCTTCACCGTTTGCGATCATCAGCACTTCAGCGAACTCAACAGTTTCGCCAGTTGCGATGTCCAGCTTTTCCAGGCGAACGGTCTGACCTTCGCTTACTCGGTGTTGTTTACCACCACTTTGGAAAACCGCGTACATATAAAACTCCGCTTCCGCGCACACCTTTTCAATGATTCAGAGTGCGCTATAAATATTCACAATAGGGCGCGAATATTACGCAAAACGCACGCCTTTGACAAGTGCTACAGTCAATACACGAAGAAAAAAAACACAACTTGTACGGTAACGTTTATCTGTGCCATTTTTTCAGTACAATCACTCTATATTCCTAACCATAAACCCTAAGTTGCCTCTGTTCACAGTAAGGTAATCGGGGCGAAAAGCCCGGCTTTTGCGATGAATTTAGAAAAAATCAATGAGTTAACCGCGCAAGATATGGCGGGTGTTAATGCAGCAATTCTCGAGCAGCTTAATTCCGACGTCCAACTGATCAATCAGTTAGGCTATTACATCGTCAGCGGCGGCGGTAAACGTATTCGTCCGATGATTGCTGTACTGGCTGCACGAGCTGTTGGCTATGAGGGGAATGCACATGTCACCATTGCTGCCCTAATTGAGTTTATCCACACGGCGACCCTGCTACACGACGACGTTGTGGATGAATCAGATATGCGCCGAGGTAAAGCTACCGCCAACGCCGCTTTTGGTAACGCTGCCAGCGTGCTGGTAGGCGATTTTATTTATACCCGTGCGTTCCAGATGATGACCAGCCTCGGCTCGCTCAAAGTGCTGGAAGTGATGTCAGAGGCTGTAAACGTCATCGCGGAAGGTGAAGTTCTGCAACTGATGAACGTTAACGACCCGGACATCACCGAAGAGAACTACATGCGTGTTATTTACAGCAAAACCGCACGTCTGTTCGAGGCTGCAGCTCAGTGTTCCGGTATTCTGGCAGGCTGTACGCCGGAAGAGGAAAAAGGCCTGCAAGATTATGGTCGTTACCTCGGCACGGCTTTCCAGCTGATCGACGATTTGCTCGATTACAATGCCGATGGCGAACAGTTGGGCAAAAATGTCGGTGATGATCTGAACGAAGGTAAACCGACGCTGCCGCTGCTGCATGCGATGCATCATGGCACACCAGAACAGGCACAGATGATCCGTTCCGCCATCGAACAAGGGAACGGTCGACATCTTCTGGAACCGGTTCTGGAAGCAATGAACGCTTGCGGCTCTCTGGAATGGACACGTCAGCGTGCGGAAGAAGAAGCAGACAAAGCCATTGCTGCATTGCAAGTGTTGCCGGATACCCCATGGCGAGAGGCGTTAATCGGCCTCGCACACATCGCTGTTCAACGCGATCGTTAATCCCTTCCTGTTATCCCGCGTACTGCGCGGGATAGTTCTAATAAACTCCAAAAAACCCTCAATCAATCGCAAAATTGTCTAAAATACAGATAACTTATCTTAATATATTCTGAATATTCACACTCCTTACAGGAACTTTTTAGAACAATGCGCCATCAGGAGTATAGTGGCGTTACCCGGAGTGCATGTTCTGAAAGTAAGCGACTAACTTAAGGAGTGAGGAAAGATGGAAAATAATTTTATTGACTGGCATCCCGCCGATATCATTGCGGGTTTGCGGAAAAGAGGAACGTCAATGGCGGCGGAATCTCGCAGAAATGGTTTGAGTTCCTCGACACTGGCGAATGCATTATCGCGTCCCTGGCCGAAAGGAGAGATGATTATTGCAAAAGCATTAGGAACTGATCCCTGGGTTATCTGGCCATCACGCTATCATGACCCGCTGACCCATGAGTTTATCGACAGATCGCAGTTGATGCGCAGCTACACCAAACCGCAAAAATGAGTAGCCTGGCGGTAGCCCCGCGAACGGGGCTGCCAGCTATCAGACGATTACTCGCCTTTCACACGCTCAATGTTAGCACCAAGCGCGCGAAGTTTGTCTTCAATGCGTTCGTAGCCACGATCGATGTGATAAATACGATCAACAACCGTAGTACCTTCTGCAATGCAGCCAGCCAGCACCAGACTTGCTGAAGCACGCAGATCGGTTGCCATTACCTGTGCGCCGGAAAGTTTTTCAACACCGTGACAAATAACGGTATTGCTTTCAATTTCGGCATGCGCGCCCATACGGCTCAGCTCAGGTACGTGCATAAAGCGGTTTTCAAAGACCGTTTCGGTGATGAATCCCGTTCCTTCTGCCACCAGGTTCAGCAGCGTGAACTGGGCCTGCATATCGGTCGGGAACGCCGGATGCGGCGCAGTACGTACGTTAACGGCCTTCGGACGTTTGCCGTGCATATCCAGGCTAATCCAGTCTTCGCCTACTTCGATGTCCGCCCCAGCGTCACGCAGTTTCGCCAGCACAGCGTCAAGGGTATCTGGCTGGGCGTTACGGCAGATGATTTTGCCGCGAGAGATCGCCGCCGCCACCAGGAAGGTGCCGGTTTCGATGCGGTCAGGAAGCACACGATAGACACCGCCCCCCAAGCGCTCCACACCTTCGATGACAATACGATCGGTACCCTGGCCGCTAATTTTCGCGCCCAGCGTAACCAGGAAGTTCGCGGTATCGACGATTTCCGGTTCACGTGCCGCGTTTTCAATAATCGTGGTGCCTTCCGCCAAGGTTGCAGCACACATAATGGTCACGGTTGCACCAACACTGACTTTATCCATCACGATGTGCGCGCCTTTCAGACGGCCATCGACGGAAGCTTTAACGTAACCTTCTTCCAGTTTGATGGTCGCGCCTAATTGCTCAAGGCCGGAAATATGTAAATCAACCGGACGAGCGCCAATCGTACAACCACCAGGCAAAGAAACCTGCCCCTGACCAAAACGAGCCACCAGCGGCCCAAGCGCCCAGATAGAGGCACGCATGGTTTTAACCAGATCGTAAGGCGCGCAGAAGACATTAACGTCACGGGCATCGATACGCACAGAACCATTACGTTCTACTTTGGCGCCAAGCTGGCTAAGCAGCTTCATTGATGTATCGACGTCTTTCAGTTTCGGGACGTTCTGGATCTCCACCGGTTCTTCCGCCAGCAGTGCAGCGAAAAGGATAGGCAGAGCAGCATTTTTAGCGCCGGAAATTGTGACTTCGCCCTGGAGCTTCGTTGGCCCCTGAACACGAAATTTATCCATTTAGTATGTTCTCAGTTAACAATTCATATCCGCTACCGGCGTATCGCCCATAGCTCAAAAGCCGTTCAGTTTGCGATCACGCGCCCACTCCGCAGGGGTATACGCTTTGATCGACACAGCATGAATGCGGTTATCCGCAATATATTCCATCAGCGGACCGTAAACCGTCTGCTGTTTTTTAACCCGGCTCATGCCATCAAACATCTCACCCACGGCAATAACCTGAAAGTGGCTGCCATCGCCGGAAACGTGGACTTCCTGGAGGGAAAGAGCGTTCATCAGCACGCTCTGAATTTCATTATTTTCCATGGGATCTTCATTCATCAGTTAATAAACCAGCGAAACATCTTAGAGCAAAGTTGCGCTGTCATAAATAAGCAAAAAGCCTTGCTGATTAATCAGACAAGGCTCGACTTACTGGTAGGTTTGCCGGACTGGCTGGTAACGCCTTATCCAGCCTGAAAAAAATTAACGAGGCAGAACATCAGACGGCAAATTATACAATTTTGCCAGGGTATACACCTTGTCGTTTACCCCCTGAAGCGTCACGCTGTTGCCTTGCTTTTTCGCCAGATCGATCAGATGGAGCAGCAACGCCAGTCCACCCGTATCAACGCGGGACACTCGACTAAGATCGATGCGGGTAATCCCCCTCACCGCTTCGTCACGCATTTCCCACAGCGGCAGCAGAACGTCCTGATCCAGCTCTCCGGTCAATACCAGGGTGTCACCCGTCTGCATCCAGCTCAGTGACTCGCTCATTATTTTTTCTCTTCCAGGGTGATTTTCTGTTGAGAAATAGACTTCAGTTGTGCGGTCAGACCATCGATGCCTTTCGTGCGCAGTAAAGTCCCCCACTCATTTTGTTTCGTGGTGATCATGCTGACGCCTTCGGCAATCATGTCATAAGCCTGCCACTTGCCAGTCTGAGAGTTTTTACGCCACTGGAAATCGAGACGTACCGGTGGACGGCCATTCGGGTCAATAATGGTGACTCGGATAGGCACAATGGTTTTATCACCCAACGGCTGTTCTGGCGCAATCTGATAGGTCTGACCGTGATACATCGCCAGCGCCTGACCGTAAGCCTGCTTCAGATACTCATGGAAAGCGGCAAAGTAGGCTTCACGCTGGGCTGGGGTCGCGCTTTTGTAGTACTGACCCAGTACCAGCGCACCGGCGTATTTTATCTGTACGTACGGTAGCAGTTCCTGATCGACGATGGTACGCAGGTAATCAGGATTAGCCCGAATTTGCGATTGTTCATTCTTCAGGCGATCGAACGTTTTCTGTGCCGCCTCGTCCATCAGCTTATACGGATTGGTCTGATCTGCCGCGGTTGCCGCACTCAGCGGTGCAATCATTAGCAAAGCGACCATCATTAAACGTTTAAACATGCGTCGGTTCTCCTGAAATTATTTCGTTGTACCCACAGGTTCAGTGGTTTCATTATTACCTGGCACAGCGGCTGGCGCATCGCCACTATTCTTATTGTCATCACCTTTACTGCCGTAAAGGAACTGACCAATGAGATCTTCCAGAACCATCGCAGATTTGGTGTCCTGAATCGTATCCCCCTCTTTCAGAATAGCAGTCCCCAGTTCCGGGTCTTCAAAACCGACGTTTAATGCCAGATATTGTTCCCCAAGCAAACCGGAAGTACGAATGCTCAACGAACTGGTATCAGGAATGTGGTTATAACGTTGTTCAATTTCCAGCGTCACGCGCGGTAGATAGGTTTTCGGGTCCAGCGTAATATCTGCAACCCGGCCGACGACAACACCACCAATACTGACCGGAGAGCGCGCTTTCAGCCCGCCGATATTATCGAACGTCGCATAAAGCGTGTAGGTCGGTTCAGTTCGCATTGACGTCACGTTTGCCGCTTTCAGGCAAACAAACAGCGCCGCCAGCAGTGCTGCTAATAAAAAGATACCCACCCAAATTTCATTTTTTTTCGTTTGCATGAACTCAATTCCCAAACATCAATGCGGTCAGCACAAAATCCAGCCCCAGTACGGCCAGAGACGAGTGGACAACGGTACGAGTGGTTGCCCGGCTAATCCCGGCAGAGGTCGGGATGGCGTCATAACCGTTAAACAGCGAAATCCACGTCACCGTAATAGCGAACACCACGCTCTTAATCAGACAGTTGACCAGATCCATACGCCAGTCGACGGCGTTTTGCATTGCCGACCAGAAGAACCCACTATCAATGCCTTTCCAACTGACGCCAACCAGCGATCCGCCCCAGATCCCCACGGCGACGAAAATTATCGTCAGCAGCGGTAGTGAAATTACCCCAGCCCAGAAACGTGGGGAAATGACGCGGCGCAGTGGATCCACGGCCATCATCTCCATGCTGGAGAGCTGCTCTGTGGCGCGCATCAAACCGATTTCCGCAGTTAACGCCGAACCGGCACGTCCGGCAAACAGCAGTGCTGCGACCACCGGCCCCAGTTCGCGCAGCAGCGACAAGGCCACCAGCATCCCCAGACTGGTTTCCGCACTATAAGTGGTCAGCACCAGATAACCTTGCAGACCCAGCACCATTCCGATGAACACGCCAGAAACCACAATAATCAGCATCGACAGGACGCCGACATTATAGAGCTGACGCACCAACAGCGGCGCATGTTTGCGAAATTCCGGTTTGCCGACCAGCGCATTGAATAACATTAACCCGGCCCGCCCGAACGTTCTCAGGGTTTTAATCCCTTTATGTCCGAGCGACGCCAGCGCATTTAACAGCATGAGTGGCTTAACTCCCTGGTAAAAGATCAGCGTGATAATCGCCGGCAGGATAGCGGAACGGAACTGGTCCGTCAGCAATCCCGTCCAGAAACTGACGTACGCGAGGATCAGGATTCGCCTGCAACGCCTGGGCGCTACCGTGAGCGACAATCTTTTTGTCTGCCAGGATCCAGGCGTGATCAGCGATACTTAAAACTTCCGGCACATCGTGAGAAACCACCACACAGGTTACGCCCAGCGCGCTGTTCAGCTCGGAAATCAGCTTCACCAGGACGCCCATAGTGATGGGATCTTGCCCAACAAACGGCTCATCAAACATGATGAGATCCGGCTCCAGCGCAATTGCACGCGCCAGCGCCGCACGACGCGCCATCCCGCCTGAAAGCTCCGATGGCATAAGTTTGGCCGCTCCGCGCAGCCCCACGGCTTCCAGCTTCATCATCACCGTGCTATGCAGCAACGGTACGGGAAGGTGGGTATGCTCGCGCAGTGGATAGGCGACGTTGTCAAAAACGTTCATATCGGTGAACAGCGCTCCAGACTGAAACAACATGCTCATCCGTTTACGCACGGTATACAGGCGCGAACGAGACATCGCCGGAATATTCTCACCATCAAAAAGGATCTCACCGTGATCTGGCGCGATTTGCCCACCAATCAGACGGAGTAGCGTCGTTTTACCGATGCCTGATGGCCCCATAATCGCCGTGATCTTCCCTCGCGGCACGGTCAGGGAAATATTATCGAAGATGCAGCGATTGCCACGCGTAAAACTGACATCGCGCATATCGACTAAATTCGCCACAGACTGCTCCATAATTCACCCTTTGTCTTGCGTTGATTTTCTAAGCATGGCGCTCAATTTAACCTTGAACCCAACATATTTACAGAATATTACCCGCCGCGGTTAGCGAAAGCTGGCATTTGTTTTACTTTTTAGCCGCATAAAGTCAAAATTAAGAATTCATTACGGCTTTCTGAAAATCTTCAGCGGACCGGCGAGTATACCTGAAGAAAGGACGTTAGATGCTTTTAGCTACGGCACTGTTAATTGTTGGTTTACTTTTGGTCGTTTACAGTGCCGACCGTCTGGTATTTGCCGCCTCTATTCTTTGCCGCACTTTTGGCATCCCACCGCTGATCATCGGCATGACGGTGGTCAGTATTGGTACGTCACTTCCAGAAATAATCGTTTCGCTTGCCGCGTCGCTGCATGAACAACGAGATTTAGCCGTCGGCACAGCACTCGGCTCAAACATAATCAATATTTTACTGATCCTCGGTCTGGCTGCGCTGGTGCGCCCTTTTACCGTACATTCCGATGTTCTGCGCCGTGAATTACCATTAATGTTATTAGTCAGTGTGGTGGCCGGTTCCGTACTCTATGACGGACAACTTGGTCGCAGCGATGGTATCTTTCTCCTCTTTCTGGCTGTGCTATGGCTGCTGTTCATTGTTAAACTTGCACGTCAGGCAGAACGTCAGGGGACTGACAGCCTGACCAGAGAACAGCTTGCAGAGCTACCGCGCGAAGGCGGTTTACCTGTCGCGTTTTTATGGCTCGGCATTGCATTGATTATCATGCCGGTAGCAACGCGGATGGTGATTGACAACGCCACCGTACTGGCGAATTACTTTGCCATCAGCGAGTTGACTATTGGTCTGACGGCAATCGCTATCGGCACTAGTCTGCCGGAACTGGCAACCGCGATAGCAGGTTTTCGCAAAGGTGAAAACGACATTGCTGTCGGTAATATCATTGGCGCAAACATTTTTAATATTGTCATCGTGCTGGGTTTACCCGCGCTGATAACGCCCGGGGAGGTTAACCCACTGGCGTACAGCCGTGACTGCAGCGTGATGCTGTTGGTCAGTATTATTTTTGCGTTGCTATGCTGGCGACGCTCCCGGCAATCTGGCCGTGGTGTTGGGGTATTATTAACAGGCGGATTTGTCGTATGGCTGGCGATGTTGTACTGGTTATCGCCAATACTCGTTGAATAACTGGAAACGCATTATGTCGCACGTAGAGTTGCAACCGGGTTTTGACTTTCAGCAAGCAGGTAAAGAAGTCCTGGCGATTGAACGTGAATGCCTGGCAGAGCTTGATCAATACATCAATCAGAATTTCACGCTCGCCTGTGAAAAGATGTTCTGGTGTAAAGGTAAAGTCGTGGTCATGGGAATGGGTAAATCGGGACACATTGGGCGCAAAATGGCAGCAACCTTTGCAAGCACCGGTACTCCGTCATTTTTCGTCCATCCCGGTGAGGCCGCACATGGCGATTTAGGCATGGTCACCCCGCAGGACGTGGTCATTGCGATTTCTAACTCAGGTGAATCCAGCGAAATCACGGCCTTAATCCCGGTACTCAAACGCCTGCATGTACCGTTAATTTGCATCACCGGTCGTCCGGAGAGCAGCATGGCACGCGCAGCAGACGTGCATCTGTGTGTTAAAGTAGCGAAAGAAGCCTGTCCGTTAGGGCTGGCACCAACCAGCAGTACTACCGCGACGCTGGTCATGGGAGATGCGCTCGCCGTCGCTTTGCTGAAAGCGCGCGGCTTTACCGCCGAAGATTTTGCACTTTCGCATCCAGGCGGCGCACTTGGTCGTAAACTTCTGCTTCGCGTCAGCGATATTATGCATACGGGCGACGAGATCCCGCATGTCAAGAAAACAGCCAGCCTGCGCGATGCGCTGCTGGAAGTCACCCGCAAAAATCTTGGTATGACCGTCATTTGCGATGACAATATGATGATTGAAGGCATCTTTACCGACGGTGATTTACGCCGTGTCTTCGATATGGGCGTGGATGTCCGTCAGTTAGGTATTGCCGATGTGATGACGCCAGGGGGAATTCGTGTACGTCCTGGCATTCTGGCCGTTGAGGCGCTGAACTTAATGCAGTCCCGCCATATCACTTCCGTAATGGTTGCCGATGGCGACCACTTACTCGGTGTGTTACATATGCACGATTTATTGCGTGCTGGCGTAGTGTAAAGATTCAAGGATAAACAACAATGAGTAAAGCAGGTGCGTCGCTTGCGACCTGTTACGGCCCTGTTAGCGCCAATGTGATGGCAAAAGCAGAGAACATTCGTCTGCTGATCCTCGACGTTGATGGCGTATTGTCAGATGGTCTGATTTATATGGGTAACAATGGCGAAGAGCTGAAAGCGTTCAATGTTCGTGACGGTTACGGTATCCGCTGTGCGCTCACCTCTGATATTGAAGTCGCCATCATTACTGGACGAAAGGCTAAACTGGTAGAAGATCGGTGTGCAACGTTAGGGATCACCCATCTGTATCAGGGGCAATCAAACAAGCTTATCGCCTTTGGCGATCTGCTGGAAAAACTGGCGATTGCGCCAGAAAACGTGGCTTACGTTGGTGATGATCTTATCGACTGGCCAGTGATGGAAAAAGTGGGCTTAAGCGTGGCCGTAGCCGATGCGCATCCGCTATTGATTCCGCGCGCTGATTACGTGACGCGCATTGCTGGCGGTCGTGGCGCGGTTCGTGAAGTTTGCGACTTATTACTTCTGGCGCAGGGCAAACTGGATGAAGCCAAAGGGCAATCGATATGAGTAAAGCCAGACGTTGGGTTATCATTGTGCTATCACTGGCGGTTCTGGTGATGATCGGCGTTAACATGACCGAGAAAGACGATACCGCCCAGGTGGTCGTCAACAACAATGATCCCACCTATAAAAGCGAGCATACGGACACGCTCGTCTATAACCCAGAAGGAGCCCTAAGCTATCGATTGATTGCTCAACACGTTGAATATTATTCCGATCAGGCCGTTTCGTGGTTTACGCAACCCGTACTTACCACGTTTGATAAGGATAAAATCCCGACATGGTCGGTTAAAGCAGATAAAGCCAAGCTAACCAATGACCGGATGCTCTATTTATATGGACACGTTGAAGTCAACGCACTCGTGCCGGACTCTCAACTTCGCAGAATCACGACGGATAACGCGCAGATCAATCTGGTGACGCAGGATGTTACCTCTGAAGACCTCGTCACGTTATACGGAACAACATTTAACTCCAGCGGTCTGAAAATGCGCGGCAACTTACGCAGCAAGAATGCCGAGCTGATTGAAAAGGTTAGAACATCCTATGAAATTCAAAACAAACAAACTCAGCCTTAATCTTGTGCTTGCCAGCTCACTTCTGGCCGCCAGCATTCCGGCATTTGCCGTTACCGGAGATACTGACCAACCGATCCACATTGAGTCGGACCAGCAATCTCTTGATATGCAAGGCAACGTGGTTACCTTTACCGGTAATGTCGTTGTGACTCAAGGCACCATTAAAATTAATGCCGATAAAGTAGTCGTCACCCGTCCGGGTGGTGAACAAGGCAAGGAAGTGATCGACGGTTACGGTAACCCGGCCACCTTCTATCAAATGCAGGATAACGGTAAGCCAGTCGAAGGCCATGCTTCCCAGATGCATTACGAACTGGCAAAAGATTTTGTCGTTCTGACGGGTAATGCTTATCTGCAGCAGGTCGATAGCAATATTAAGGGCGATAAGATCACTTACCTGGTGAAAGAGCAGAAAATGCAGGCTTTCAGTGACAAAGGTAAACGTGTGACCACCGTTCTGGTGCCGTCACAGTTGCAGGACAAAAACAACAAAGGCCAGACCCCGGCGCAGAAGAAGGGTAATTAATTCGTTATGGCAACTTTAACTGCAAAGAACCTTGCAAAAGCCTATAAAGGCCGCCGCGTGGTGGAAGACGTCAGCCTGACCGTCAACTCCGGGGAGATTGTCGGTCTGCTGGGGCCTAACGGTGCCGGTAAGACGACCACTTTCTACATGGTCGTTGGCATTGTGCCGCGCGATGCGGGCAACATTATTATTGATGACGACGATATCAGCCTTCTGCCGCTGCATGCGCGTGCGCGTCGCGGTATCGGCTATTTGCCGCAGGAAGCCTCTATTTTCCGTCGCCTCAGCGTTTACGATAACCTGATGGCGGTACTGCAAATTCGTGACGACTTATCCGCTGAACAGCGTGAAGATCGCGCGAACGAGCTGATGGAAGAGTTCCACATTGAGCATTTACGCGACAGCATGGGGCAATCGCTCTCCGGTGGTGAACGCCGTCGTGTAGAAATTGCGCGCGCACTGGCTGCGAATCCGAAATTTATCCTCCTCGATGAACCATTTGCCGGGGTTGACCCGATCTCGGTTATCGACATCAAACGTATCATTGAACACCTGCGCGACAGCGGCCTGGGCGTGCTTATCACCGACCATAACGTGCGTGAAACGCTGGCTGTTTGTGAACGCGCTTATATCGTCAGCCAGGGGCATTTAATCGCTCATGGCACGCCGACAGAAATCTTACAAGATGAACATGTTAAGCGTGTATACCTTGGGGAAGACTTCAGACTCTGATAGGGTAGAAGTTTGCGACGTTTTAGCAGGAGAGTACGATTCTGAACATGAAGCAAGGTTTGCAACTCAGGCTTAGCCAACAACTGGCGATGACGCCTCAGCTACAACAGGCGATTCGTCTGTTGCAGTTGTCCACGCTAGAGCTTCAGCAGGAGCTACAGCAGGCGCTGGAAAGTAATCCATTGCTTGAGCAAATCGACACTCATGATGAAATCGACACTCACGAAACGCCAGACAGCGAAACGCTGGATACCGCTGACGCACTCGAACAAAAAGAGATGCCAGAAGAGCTGCCGCTCGATGCCAGTTGGGATACCATCTACACCGCCGGTACGCCATCAGGCACCAGCGGTGACTACATCGACGATGAGCTGCCGGTCTATCAGGGCGAAACGACGCAGACCTTGCAGGATTATCTGATGTGGCAGGTCGAGCTGACACCGTTTTCCGACACTGACCGCGCTATCGCCACCTCCATAGTCGATGCCGTTGATGACACCGGTTATCTGACCGTCCCGCTGGAAGATATTCTCGAAAGTATGGGCGATGAAGAGATCGACATCGATGAAGTTGAAGCAGTCCTGAAACGCATCCAGCGTTTTGATCCGGTCGGTGTGGCGGCGAAAGATCTGCGTGACTGTCTGCTGATCCAACTTTCCCAATTCGATAAAATCACGCCGTGGCTGGAAGAAGCTCGACTGATCATTAGCGATCATCTCGATCTGCTGGCCAATCACGACTTTCGCTCATTAATGCGCGTCACGCGTCTGAAAGAAGATGTGCTGAAAGAAGCCGTCAATCTGATCCAGTCACTCGATCCACGCCCCGGCCAGTCGATCCAGACCGGTGAACCGGAATATGTCATCCCTGATGTGCTGGTGCGTAAGCATAACGGCCAGTGGACGGTTGAACTGAACAGCGACAGTATTCCACGTCTGCAAATCAACCAGCATTACGCCTCAATGTGCAATAACGCACGTAACGATGGCGACAGTCAGTTTATCCGCAGCAATCTGCAGGATGCTAAATGGTTGATTAAGAGCCTGGAAAGCCGTAACGATACGCTGCTGCGCGTCAGTCGCTGTATTGTTGAACAACAGCAAGCCTTCTTTGAGCAAGGCGAAGAATATATGAAACCGATGGTGCTGGCTGATATCGCCCAGGCCGTCGAGATGCATGAATCGACGATATCTCGCGTGACCACGCAAAAGTACCTGCATAGTCCACGAGGCATTTTTGAACTGAAGTATTTCTTTTCCAGTCACGTCAATACCGAAGGGGGTGGCGAGGCCTCTTCCACGGCGATTCGTGCACTGGTGAAGAAATTAATCGCGGCGGAAAACCCAGCGAAACCGTTGAGCGACAGCAAGTTAACCTCTTTGTTGTCAGAACAAGGTATCATGGTGGCACGCCGTACTGTTGCGAAGTACCGAGAGTCTTTATCCATTCCGCCGTCAAACCAGCGTAAACAGCTCGTTTGACCCAACCGATAAGGAAGACACTATGCAGCTCAACATTACCGGAAATAACGTCGAGATCACCGAGGCCCTGCGCGAATTTGTCACCTCAAAGTTTGCCAAACTTGAGCAATATTTTGACCGAATCAACCAGGTTTATGTTGTTCTGAAAGTGGAGAAAGTCACCCACACCTCAGATGCAACACTGCATGTTAACGGTGGCGAAATTCATGCCAGCGCGGAAGGTCAGGACATGTACGCCGCCATTGATGGCTTAATTGATAAGTTGGCACGTCAGCTAACCAAGCATAAAGATAAATTGAAACAACACTAATTGTCCGGGCAATTAGCAAGTGCATGGCGGCCTGTTGTATGGCACAACAGGCCATTTGTACGGTTAATGCTCCGAATCTGCCCCACTGTTTGAGTGGGCAGATTCTTAGGTGAAATTATGACAAATAATGATACAACTCTACAGCTTAGCAGTGTTCTTAACAGGGAATGTACGCGAAGCCGCGTCCACTGTCAGAGCAAAAAACGCGCCCTGGAAATCATCAGCGAACTGGCGGCAAAACAACTTAGCCTGCCACCGCAGGTGGTTTTTGAAGCTATTCTGACGCGGGAAAAAATGGGCAGTACCGGTATTGGTAATGGCATTGCCATTCCGCACGGCAAACTGGAAGAAGATACCCTACGCGCGGTTGGCGTTTTCGTTCAGCTAGAAACACCCATTGCTTTTGATGCCATCGATAACCAGCCGGTAGACTTACTTTTTGCCCTGTTGGTACCCGCAGACCAAACCAAAACGCACCTGCACACTCTTTCGCTGGTCGCGAAACGTCTGGCGGACAAAACTATCTGCCGCCGTTTACGTGCAGCCCAGAGCGATGAAGAGCTGTATCAAATCATTACGGATACCGAAGGTACTCCGGATGAAACGTAGTTATTCTGTAATGTCTCTTTTAGACGTTGTGAGGAGAAACAGTACATGGTACTGATGATCGTCAGCGGACGTTCAGGGTCAGGCAAATCTGTCGCCCTGCGGGCGCTGGAAGATATGGGTTTTTACTGCGTGGATAACCTTCCCGTAGTGCTGTTACCCGATCTGGCTCGGACTCTGGCCGATCGCGAGATTTCTGCCGCCGTCAGCATTGATGTCCGCAATATGCCAGAGTCGCCAGAAATATTCGAACAGGCGATGAGCAATCTGCCTGATGCTTTCTCACCGCAACTCCTGTTTCTCGATGCCGATCGTAACACGCTGATTCGTCGTTACAGCGATACGCGCCGCCTGCATCCGCTTTCCAGCAAAAATCTGTCGCTGGAAAGTGCTATCGACAAAGAAAGCGATCTGCTGGAACCGCTGCGTTCACGGGCGGATCTGATTGTCGATACGTCTGAAATGTCCGTTCATGAACTGGCAGAAATGCTGCGTACCCGCCTGCTGGGTAAACGCGAGCGTGAACTGACAATGGTCTTTGAATCTTTCGGCTTCAAACACGGTATTCCTATCGACGCGGATTACGTCTTTGACGTACGTTTCCTGCCGAACCCACACTGGGATCCGAAACTGCGTCCGATGACGGGCCTTGATAAACCTGTCGCCGCATTCCTCGATAGGCACACAGAAGTACACAATTTTATCTACCAGACGCGTAGCTATCTTGAGCTATGGTTACCTATGCTGGAAACCAACAACCGTAGCTACCTGACGGTCGCCATTGGTTGTACTGGCGGGAAACACCGTTCGGTGTATATTGCAGAACAGTTGGCTGACTACTTCCGCTCACGCGGTAAAAACGTCCAGTCACGCCATCGCACGCTGGAAAAACGTAAACCATGACCGTCAAACAAACTGTCGAAATCACTAACAAGCTGGGCATGCATGCCCGGCCTGCTATGAAACTGTTTGAATTAATGCAGGGTTTTGACGCCGAAGTGCTTTTACGTAATGACGAAGGCACCGAGGCTGAAGCCAACAGCGTTATTGCGCTGTTGATGCTGGATTCTGCCAAAGGACGACAGATTGAAGTCGAAGCGACCGGTCCGCAGGAAGTTGAGGCGCTGGCCGCCGTCATCGCCCTCTTTAACTCAGGTTTTGACGAAGATTAATCTTCGTCATTCTGACGCTTAATTCCCCCGGGCACGCCCCTTCCGCCCTAACGTACGAAAAAAGCACAAACCCCAAATATCCCCATTTCTCGCAAATTGTACATTTCGTGCGCTTTTCTGTAAGTATAAAACCTTAAGAAAACCTTAAAAAAGCTTGTTTAGGTTTTGTTTAAGTTAAGCCCTCATACTGGAGACGGTCAGAAAATACCTCCAGGAGATGGCATGATTCGCTTATCTGAACAAAGTCCCCTGGGCACCGGAAGACATCGAAAATGTTATGCGCATCCGGAAGATGCCCAACGCTGTATTAAAATTGTCTACCACCGTGGCGACGGTGGTGATAAAGAGATCTGCCGTGAGTTAAAGTACTATGCACATCTTGGTCGTCGTTTGAAAGACTGGAGCGGTATTCCGCGCTATCACGGTACGGTTGAGACTGATTGCGGAACCGGTTATGTCTACGATGTGATTGCCGATTTTGATGGCAAACCGTCTATTACACTGAGCGAATTTGCTAAACAATGCCATTACGAAGAAGATATCGCGCAACTGCGTCAGTTATTGAAACAGTTAAAGCGTTATTTGCAGAATAACCACATCGTGACGATGTCACTGAAGCCGCAGAATGTCCTCTGCCACCGCATCAGTGAGTCAGAAATTATCCCTGTCGTCTGTGACAACATTGGTGAAAGCACGTTAATTCCATTGGCGACCTGGTCGAAGTGGTGTTGTCTGCGTAAGCAAGAGCGGTTGTGGCGACGTTTTATCACTCAACCAGCGTTAGCTGTTGCTCTGCAAAAAGAGGCGCAACCGAGTGAAAGCAAAAAGCTCTCCCTCACCTCGCGCGAAGCCTAATACAGCTGGTGTTGTTGCAAAAACGACTCACCGCCTAACTGATGCATTTGCTGCAAAATCCACGCCTGACGGCTACGCACGTAGCCCGAAGGTGCAGTAACTTTGAAACGAAGTGGATTGGGTAATACAGCCGCCAATAACGCTGCTTCCGAACGGGTAAGTTTGCTGGCGGATTTATGGAAATAACGCTGTGCCGCTGCCTCGACGCCAAACACACCGTCGCCAAATTCGACGACATTCAGGTAAACCGTCAGGATGCGCTTTTTGCTCCAGACCGTTTCTATCCCCAGTGTTAATCCGGCTTCCAGCCCTTTTCTTACCCAGCTTCGCCCATCCCACAAAAAGAGATTTTTAGCTGTCTGCTGCGAAATTGTTGATGCGCCGCGAATGCGGTTTTCATTGCGCTCGTTGTGCGCCAGGGCTTTCTCAATGGAAGCGACATCAAAACCCCAGTGCGCGGGAAATTTCTGATCTTCTGCGGCAATCACCGCCAGCCCCATCCACGGCGAGATTTGATCCATACTGACCCAGTCAGAATGCGCCACGTAACGAAAGTTGCCATGCAGCCAGGCACTTAGCTGACGCTCGCCCATCACCGCAGAGAACGGGACTGGCGCTATACTAAACAGCGCTATACCCCCGCCCCAGAGCACAAAGAGGACAATCAGTAACCGCAGAATGAAACGGCGAACGAAACCGAACGCCGTTACGCGGCGTTTGCTCATTCCGCCAGAACCAGTACGCGGGAAACCAGCTTATCAATACCACTTGCTGCTTCCGCAATGTTCTGTGCCAACATATACGCAGGTGTGGTAACAATCTTATTGTCTTCATCAACGACAATATCATCTACCGGACATGGCACATGCTCCGCGCCCATATCTTCCAGCACTTCTGCGGTATCGATATCAGTACCGATAGTCAAACGCAGCGGGAAATTGAAGATTTTCGGCAACATTGCCGGGGCAATGCACATAAAGCCAAGCGGTTTTCCGGCCTGATGCATTGCCAGCGCCAGCGCCTTTAACTCACGGTCCACGCTGCATTCACTGCCAAGACTGGCAAAATCACTCAAATTCTTTGCCGCGCCAAATCCACCCGGCACAATTAACGCATCCAGTTCGGCGGCATCAGCCTGTGCCAGAGGGCGGATCTCACCACGCGTAATACGCGCCGCTTCAATCAACACATTGCGCGTTTCCGCCATTGCTTCACCGGTTAAATGGTTAATGACATCAACCTGCTGCTTATCTGGAGCAAAACAAACTGCCTGCGCGCCGCTGCGAGATATCGCTAATAACGTCAATACCGCTTCATGAATTTCAGAACCGTCATAGACGCCGCATCCGCTCAGAACTACGCCAATTTTCTTCATTGTGATCATCCTTTCCCAATTGACTGAAACACATTAATTTTTTTAATAAAAACGCTACGCATCACACATTTAACTGATTCATGTAACAAATCATTTAAGATTTGCTATCTTAACTGCATGCGGCCTGAAAAACAGTGCTGTGCCTTTGTTACTTATCATAAAAAATTACGGCGCAGCCAAGATTTCCCTGGTGTTGGCGCAGTATTCGCGCACCCCGGTTTAGCCGGGGTCATTTTTTAGCAGCTTTTGCCACCCACGCTTTCAGCACTTCTACGTCGTGACGCCACTCTTCTTTCATCTCTTCAATCCATTCACCAACATTATCTTCCCACGCAGGAAGATCGGGAGACTGAATTTGCTGACCCAGCTGTTGTAAATGGCGTAACCCCACAGAACCCGCTGCGCCTTTAATTTTATGTCCTTCCTCAACGATGCCTTTTTTGTCCTGTGCCGTCAGGTTCGACTCCAGTACGCTGACATAGCCCGGCATCATCTTCTCAAACACGGCCAACCCGTCGGTAATCAACTTCGGTCCTACAAGTTCGAGATACTGCTCCAGCATGGGAATATCGAGCAATGCTTCTGATTTACCACTCTCTTCTGTCGTCACCGTGCTCTCCTCATCATCCTGGGTATCCCAGAATTTCTTGATCATCGCGGTTAGCGCCGGAACAGAAAGCGGCTTACTCAGCACATCATCCATTCCAGCATTGAGGTACTCTTGTTTATCTTTCAGCACGTTGGCGGTTAAGGCCACCAGCGGTGGTAAATCTTCACGCGGATAACGCTTCGTCAGTTCGCGTGATATATCCAGCCCGGTCATATCTGGTAACTGAATATCCAGCAATACAAGGTCGTATTCGCCCGGCTTAAACATCTCCAGTGCTGCCTTACCAGACATCGCCACATCAACGCTGTTGCCCAGTTTTTCCAGCACCGAACGGGCAACGATGACGTTCAGCTCAATGTCCTCTACCAACAGCACATTCAGCGCCGGTAAAGGCATATCATCTTCGTCAAACGCATCATCCACTTCTTCCGCCACCGACGGCGCGTGGATCGTCAGGGTAAAGGTAGAGCCTTTACCTTGTTCGCTGATGACAGTGATATCACCGCCCATATTTTTCGCCAGTCGACGAGAAACCGCCAGGCCAATACCCGTACCGGTTGCAGGTTTGCCACCGTGGCTGTCTTTCACCTGATAATACATGGCGAAAATTTTATCCAGTTCATTCTGTGGAATACCGATGCCGGAGTCTTCCACTTCAAAATGCAGCATGTCGCCTTCGTCATAACGTACGCGAACAGTCACCTGGCCCTTCTGGGTAAATTTCACAGCGTTACTGATTAAGTTCCACAGGATCTGGCGTAAGCGAGTCCCGTCGGTAATCACCTGATGCGGCAGCGGCAGTGTTGGTTCAAGAACAAAGCGCAAGCCTTTTTGTTGCGCCTGCAGTGCGGAGAGATTTTCCAGATCGGCCAGGAAGCTGGTGAAATCAACCGGCTGGTTATCGAGCTGAACTTTACGTCGCTCCATCTTATCCATATCAATAATATCGTTGAAGATATTCCCCAAAGTGATGGCGGAAACATGGATAGTTTTGAGATATTTTTCCTGCTCGGCGGTGAGCTCTGTATCCAGCAGAATTCGGCTTAAGCCGACGATACCGTTCAGCGGCGTACGCAACTCATGACTGATGGTGGAGATAAAGGTTGTTTTGTCGCGGCTGGCGCGTTCGAGCGCATCCTGATAACGCTTACGCTCGGTAATGTCGCGGCCGAACCCCATCAAGCCGTGGCGTTTACCCACGCGGTCGTAGTACGGCACTTTACGGATTTCAAAGCAGGCTTTGCGTCCATCCGGATAATCCAGCCACTGCTCATAGGTCAGTGACACATTATGACGGAACACCTTCTCGTCGGTTTCAATGACTTTTGCTGCGGCTTCCGGCGAGTAAACGTCCGCAGGTTTCAAATGCACCAACTGTTTTTCGCTTTTCCCGGTCAGCAGTTCCATCGCACGGTTACAGCCGGAAAACTCTTTATCTTCGTTACGGTAAAAAACCAGATCGGGTGAAGCATCAAGGAAGGAACGTAAGAACGAAGATTGTTGTTCGAGTTGAATTTGCGTCTCTTCGCGCTCTTTGATTTCAATTTTCAGCTGACCGAAGGTTTCCTGCAGTTCTGCTTCTGCTTTTTCACGAACGGCGATTTCCTGATTTAGCTGGGCAATATTATCTTTTAACTGAACGTTGAGGCTTAGATCGCGCTCGCGCATCTCCTCCAGCTTTTGTACCAGACGTGACAGGCGTTGCCGTGACTCCTCGAGTTGCTCAACGACTACCGAAAGAAAGTAGACCGCCCATGGCGTAATCAACAAACCAAAGAAAATAGAGCGGATAACATCAATGCTTTCGACCTGACCATGCAGCACCATGGTTACCGCCATTTGTACCACAATGGCAAGAACGACGAGGGCCAGCGCCAGCAACATTGAGAAGCGCACCAGACCTAACTTCATCATCAGGTCAACATAGTACTGCGCCAGCAGACGAATTTGCTTCATTAGGGGATTCCTTCACGACAACCTGCCCCAATAATACCCAATTCTGACAGTTACGTTATAAATTGTGTGAGAAATGCGGAATTCCCCTCAATGGCCTACGCCGTTGGAGGTAGCCACGGACGTCCCAGCGCCGATCCCTGTACGCCATGTTCAGTAAGATAGCGATCCAACTCAACCATACCCGTCCAGCGATTTTCACACCACAACGGGGCAAGCAGCATCGGGCGACGGGCGCTGGCGGAAATGCGGTGGTAGATAACTTCCGGCGGCGTATGGCGAATCATTTCTCCGGCAGTGAGCGTGTAATCTTCCAGTTCGATACCGTTCAAACGCCCCGCTTCCCAGGCTTTCGCCATAATGCTGCCTTTCACAATATGCAGCGGATGCAGCTTTATACCGTCCACGCCGGTTTCAACCACTCGCTCCAGCGTTTGCAAACATTCAGCCTGCCCTTCGCCAGGCAGTCCGACAATTAAGTGAGAACACACCTTCAGCCCGCGCTCACGCGCCAGCTGCGTCGTGCGCTGATAGCAGGCAAAATCATGACCGCGATTGATGCGATGCAGCGTTTTGTCGTGTGCGGTTTGCAGCCCCAGTTCCAGCCACACTTCATAGCCCTGGTCTTTATATTCGCAAAGCAGATCCAGCACCGCATCTGGCACGCAGTCCGGGCGCGTACCAACACACAAACCAACGATATTGGCCTGGCTTATCGCCTGTTGATACATAGAACGCAGCACCTGAACTTCCGCAAAGGTGCTGGTATACGCCTGAAAGTAAGCCAGATAGCGTTTCGCGCGGTTAACTAAATTCGCCTGGTGCGCCAGTTGCTCGGCAATGGAACGATGCTGCTGCGCTTCATCGGCAAACGAGGCAACATTACAGAATGTGCAGCCGCCACGCCCGATGGTACCGTCACGGTTAGGGCAGCTAAAACCGCCGTGCAGCGTCAGCTTATGCACCTTTTGCCCATAGCGACGGGTGAGATCACCACCAAACATATTGACTAATTTCTGTAACTGCATAATCTGATAGACCGCGCCTTGAAAAGAGGCCAAAGCCTGCCATTTTTAGCTCAATTCGGCGATGACCTGGATCAATCGCCCCGGCTTACTTTTATCAACTGCATAACCAATCAAAATTACCGAAATTTCATGCATAATCACATAAATCACTTTTGCTTATCTTGTGTCAGATTTTTTTTATCTCCTTATGGATTTTAGGCAAAAACAGTAGCATGAAACGTCATTACCAATTAAGGCAGTATAAAATGCTGGTTTTCTCGTCAGTTCAAGGCAGGATAAGGGTTAACACGCCTTAATGACAGTCAGGAATTGGCTGTTTCTCTAACGACGTCCCTTTTAGCCTTAAATAGAAAATCTATTTTAATTTCAGCTAATTAATAAAGAATTTTGCGCTAAAGCACATTTTTGTACCAATAAGCTTGCCATTTGACCTGTATCAGCTTTCCCGATAAGTTGGAAATCCGCTGGAAGCTTTCTGGATGAGCAGCCTGCTCATCATATTTATGCAGTAATTGAGATCCCCTCTTCACCGTATTAACCGATGCGAAAAGGACAACAAGGGGGCGAATGCGAGGCGCGCGTATGACACGCAAACCCCGTCGCCACGCTCTTTCTGTGCCCGTGCGTAGCGGTTCGGAAGTGGGGTTCCCGCAGAGCCTGGGGAGGTTCACTGATATGTTGTACGATAAATCCCTTGAGAAGGATAACTGTGGTTTCGGCCTGATCGCCCACATAGAAGGCGAACCTAGCCACAAGGTAGTGCGTACTGCAATACACGCACTGGCTCGAATGCAGCACCGTGGTGCGATTCTCGCCGATGGTAAAACCGGTGACGGTTGCGGCCTGCTATTACAAAAACCGGATCGCTTTTTTCGCATCGTTGCGCAGGAGCGCGGCTGGCGTTTAGCAAAAAACTACGCCGTCGGGATGCTCTTCCTGAATAAAGATCCTGAACTCGCCGCTGCCGCACGCCGCATCGTTGAAGAAGAGCTGCAACGCGAAACCTTGTCGATTGTGGGCTGGCGTGATGTCCCCACTAACGAAGGCGTGCTGGGTGAAATCGCCCTCTCTTCTCTGCCGCGCATTGAGCAAATTTTCGTTAACGCTCCGGCTGGCTGGCGTCCGCGTGATATGGAGCGCCGTCTGTTTATCGCCCGCCGCCGCATTGAAAAGCGTCTCGAAGCCGACAAAGACTTCTACGTCTGTAGCCTGTCGAATCTGGTGAACATCTATAAAGGTCTGTGTATGCCGGCGGATCTGCCGCGCTTCTACCTGGATCTTGCGGACCTGCGTCTGGAATCGGCTATCTGCCTGTTCCACCAGCGCTTCTCCACTAACACCGTACCACGCTGGCCGCTGGCGCAGCCGTTCCGCTACCTGGCGCATAACGGCGAGATCAACACCATTACCGGTAACCGCCAATGGGCGCGCGCCCGTACCTATAAATTCCAGACGCCACTGATCCCTGACCTGCACGACGCCGCGCCGTTCGTCAACGAAACCGGTTCCGACTCCAGCTCGATGGATAACATGCTGGAACTGTTGCTGGCTGGCGGGATGGATATCATCCGCGCTATGCGTTTGTTAGTACCACCCGCCTGGCAGAACAACCCGGATATGGACCCGGAACTGCGTGCCTTCTTTGACTTTAACTCCATGCATATGGAGCCGTGGGATGGCCCGGCGGGCATCGTGATGTCTGACGGTCGTTTTGCCGCCTGTAACCTTGACCGTAACGGTCTGCGTCCGGCACGCTATGTCATCACCAAAGACAAGCTCATCACCTGCGCCTCTGAAGTCGGTATCTGGGATTACCAGCCTGACGAAGTGGTCGAAAAAGGCCGCGTCGGGCCAGGCGAACTGATGGTAATCGACACTCGCAGTGGGCGCATTCTGCACTCGGCAGAAACCGATGACGATCTGAAAAGCCGCCATCCATATAAAGAGTGGATGGAGAAAAACGTCCGCCGTCTGGTACCGTTTGAAGATCTGCCCGATGAAGAAGTGGGTAGCCGCGAACTGGACGACGACACGCTTGCCAGCTACCAGAAACAGTTTAACTACAGCGCGGAAGAGCTGGACTCTGTAATCCGTGTGCTGGGCGAAAACGGCCAGGAGGCGGTCGGTTCGATGGGCGACGACACTCCATTCGCCGTGCTCTCCAGTCAGCCGCGCATTATTTACGACTATTTCCGTCAGCAGTTTGCGCAGGTAACCAACCCGCCAATCGACCCGCTGCGTGAAGCGCACGTTATGTCGCTCGCCACCAGCATCGGTCGTGAAATGAACGTCTTCTGTGAAGCAGAAGGCCAGGCGCACCGTTTAAGCTTTAAATCGCCGATTCTGCTCTACTCCGATTTCAAACAGCTCACGACGATGAAAGAGGAGCACTACCGCGCAGATACGCTGGATATCACCTTTGACGTTACTAAAACCACGCTCGAAGCGACGGTCAAAGAGCTGTGCGACAAAGCCGAAAAAATGGTACGTAGCGGCACTGTGCTGCTGGTGCTCTCCGACCGGAATATCGCTAAAGATCGCCTGCCGGTTCCGGCCCCGATGGCGGTTGGCGCGATCCAGACTCGTCTGGTCGATCAAAGCCTGCGTTGCGATGCCAACATCATCGTCGAAACCGCCAGCGCCCGCGATCCGCACCATTTCGCCGTGTTGCTGGGCTTCGGCGCGACGGCTATTTATCCATACCTTGCCTATGAAACGCTGGGCCGCCTGGTAGACACTCAGGCGATTGCTAAAAATTATCGTACCGTGATGCTGAACTACCGTAACGGCATCAACAAAGGCTTGTACAAAATCATGTCCAAAATGGGCATCTCCACCATCGCCTCTTATCGCTGCTCGAAACTGTTTGAAGCGGTCGGCCTGCACGATGATGTAGTGGGCCTGTGCTTCCAGGGCGCGGTCAGCCGCATTGGTGGGGCAAGCTTTGAAGACTTCCAGCAGGATCTGCTGAACCTCTCGAAACGAGCCTGGCTGGCGCGCAAGCCCATCAGCCAGGGCGGCCTACTGAAATATGTGCACGGCGGCGAATACCACGCCTACAACCCGGACGTGGTGCGCACGCTGCAACAGGCGGTCCAGAGTGGCGAGTACAGCGACTATCAGGAATACGCGAAGCTGGTTAATGAGCGTCCGGCAACAACGCTGCGCGATCTGCTGGTAATTACGCCGGGTGATGAAGCGATCAACATTGCTGATGTTGAACCGGCAAGCGAACTGTTTAAACGCTTCGATACCGCTGCAATGTCTATTGGCGCATTAAGCCCGGAAGCCCACGAAGCGCTGGCAGAAGCGATGAACAGCATCGGCGGTAACTCGAACTCCGGTGAAGGTGGTGAAGACCCTGCCCGCTATGGCACCAACAAAGTGTCGCGCATCAAGCAGGTGGCTTCCGGTCGATTCGGTGTTACTCCGGCGTACCTGGTCAATGCCGACGTCATTCAGATTAAAGTCGCCCAGGGCGCGAAGCCGGGTGAAGGCGGTCAGTTGCCGGGCGATAAAGTCACGCCTTACATCGCCAAACTGCGCTATTCGGTGCCGGGCGTGACACTGATCTCCCCACCGCCGCACCACGATATCTACTCTATCGAGGACCTGGCGCAGCTGATTTTCGACCTCAAGCAGGTCAACCCGAAAGCGATGATCTCCGTAAAACTGGTGTCCGAACCGGGCGTCGGTACCATCGCGACTGGCGTGGCGAAAGCTTATGCCGATTTAATCACCATCGCAGGCTATGACGGCGGTACCGGCGCAAGTCCGCTGTCGTCGGTGAAATATGCAGGCTGCCCGTGGGAACTCGGTCTGGTGGAAACCCAGCAAGCGCTGGTTGCTAACGGTCTACGTCATAAAATTCGTTTGCAGGTTGATGGCGGCCTGAAAACCGGCGTTGATATCATCAAAGCGGCGATTCTCGGCGCAGAAAGCTTTGGCTTCGGCACTGGTCCGATGGTGGCGCTCGGCTGTAAATATCTGCGAATCTGCCACCTGAACAACTGCGCAACGGGTGTGGCAACTCAGGACGACAAACTGCGTAAGAATCACTATCACGGCCTGCCGTTCAAGGTGACGAATTACTTTGAGTTTATCGCCCGTGAAACCCGCGAGCTGATGGCACAGTTGGGCGTAACGCGTCTGGTGGATCTGATTGGTCGCACCGACCTGCTGAAAGAGCTGGACGGTTTCACCGCCAAACAGCAGAAACTGGCGCTGTCGAAGCTGCTGGAGACCGCCGAACCGCATCCAGGTAAGGCACTCTACTGCACCGAAAACAACCCGCCGTTTGATAACGGCCTGCTGAATGCGCAGTTGCTGCAACAGGCGAAACCGTTTGTCGATGAACGCCAGAGCAAAACCTTCTGGTTCGATATTCGCAACACCGACCGTTCTGTCGGCGCGTCGCTTTCAGGCTATATCGCCCAGACGCACGGCGATCAGGGGCTGGCAGCCGATCCTATCAAAGCGTACTTCAACGGCACCGCAGGCCAGAGCTTCGGTGTGTGGAACGCGGGCGGCGTAGAGCTGTATCTGACGGGCGATGCTAACGACTATGTCGGTAAAGGCATGGCGGGCGGCTTAATCGCCATTCGTCCTCCGGTTGGCTCGGCCTTCCGCAGCCATGAAGCAAGCATTATCGGCAACACCTGCCTGTATGGCGCGACCGGTGGTCGTCTGTATGCCGCAGGCCGCGCGGGTGAACGTTTCGGCGTGCGTAACTCCGGTGCTATCACTGTGGTAGAAGGTATTGGCGACAACGGCTGTGAATATATGACGGGCGGTATTGTCTGTATTCTGGGTAAAACCGGCGTTAACTTCGGTGCGGGTATGACCGGCGGCTTCGCTTACGTTCTCGATGAAAGTGGCGATTTCCGCAAACGCGTTAACCCGGAACTGGTCGAGGTCTTAAGCGTTGACGATTTAGCTATCCATGAAGAGCATCTGCGTGGTCTTATCACCGAGCATGTGCAGCATACCGGTTCTCAGCGTGGTGAAGAGATTCTGGCAAACTGGTCAACCTTCGCCACTAAATTCGCGCTGGTTAAACCGAAGTCCAGTGATGTAAAAGCACTGCTGGGTCACCGTAGTCGTAGCGCAGCAGAGTTGCGCGTGCAGGCGCAGTAAGGGGTAGCAACAATGAGTCAGAATGTTTATCAATTTATCGACCTGCAGCGTGTTGATCCGCCAAAGAAACCGCTGAAGATCCGCAAAATTGAGTTTGTTGAAATTTACGAGCCGTTTTCCGAAGGCCAGGCCAAAGCGCAGGCTGATCGCTGCCTGTCGTGCGGCAACCCATACTGCGAGTGGAAATGCCCGGTACACAACTACATCCCGAACTGGCTGAAGCTCGCCAACGAGGGGCGTATTTTTGAAGCGGCGGAACTGTCGCATCAGACCAACACGCTGCCGGAAGTATGCGGACGTGTCTGCCCGCAAGACCGTCTGTGCGAAGGTTCCTGCACCCTGAACGATGAGTTTGGCGCGGTGACCATCGGCAACATTGAGCGTTATATCAATGATAAAGCGTTCGAGATGGGCTGGCGTCCGGATATGTCCGGCGTGAAACAGACCGGTAAAAAAGTGGCGATTATCGGCGCAGGTCCGGCGGGTCTGGCGTGTGCGGATGTCCTGACGCGCAACGGCGTAAAAGCGGTCGTCTTCGACCGTCACCCGGAAATTGGCGGCTTGCTGACCTTCGGTATTCCGGCTTTCAAGCTGGAAAAAGAGGTAATGACGCGCCGCCGTGAAATCTTCACCGGCATGGGTATTGAATTCAAACTCAATACCGAAGTGGGTCGTGACGTACAGCTGGACGATCTACTGAACGATTACGATGCTGTATTCCTTGGCGTCGGGACTTATCAGTCAATGCGCGGCGGGCTGGAAAACGAAGACGCCGATGGCGTGTACGCAGCGCTGCCGTTCCTCATCGCCAACACCAAACAGTTAATGGGCTTTGGTGAAACCAACGACGAACCGTTTGTCAGCATGGAAGGTAAACGCGTGGTGGTACTTGGCGGTGGCGACACTGCGATGGACTGCGTGCGCACGTCTGTACGCCAGGGGGCGAAGCACGTTACCTGTGCCTATCGTCGTGATGAAGAGAACATGCCAGGTTCCCGCCGCGAAGTGAAAAACGCGCGGGAAGAAGGTGTTGAGTTCAAATTCAACGTCCAGCCACTGGGGATTGAAGTGAACGGCAACGGTAAAGTCAGTGGCGTGAAAATGGTGCGTACCGAAATGGGCGAACCGGATGCCAAAGGCCGTCGCCGCGCGGAGATTGTGGCAGGTTCCGAACATATCGTTCCGGCAGATGCGGTGATCATGGCGTTTGGTTTCCGTCCACACAACATGGAATGGCTGGCAAAACACAGCGTCGAGCTGGATTCCCAAGGCCGCATCATCGCCCCGGAAGGCAACGACAACGCTTTCCAGACCAGCAACCCGAAAATCTTTGCTGGCGGTGATATCGTCCGTGGTTCCGATCTGGTGGTGACCGCTATTGCCGAAGGTCGTAAGGCGGCAGATGGGATCATGAACTGGCTGGAAGTTTAAACTCTGCCCCAGCGCCGCCTCCTCAGAAAAGAGTCGGCGCTGAAATTCTCCTTTCTTTCTGGAAAACGCCTCGCATAATCTGAAGAAAACCAATGTAATACGCTCATCTGGATTGTTACCGGCAGATGCCCGGCGTATAGCTGATTCCATTATTCAACACAGCTCCATATAAAGGGAAAGATAATGGAATCGCTCTCATTTCAAACCACCGCAGGCTACCAGCAAATCCACGACGGCATTATTCACCTGGTCGATAGTGCCCGGACGGAAACGGTACGTAGTGTTAACGCGTTAATGACCGCGACGTATTGGGAAATTGGCCGACGAATTGTCGAATTTGAACAAGGTGGTGAGGCTCGGGCCGCGTATGGTACGCAGCTAATCAAGCGGCTATCAAAGGATTTAAGTCTAAGGTATAAGCGTGGGTTCTCTGCAAAAAACTTACGCCAAATGAGGCTTTTTTACCTTTTTTATCAACATATTGAAATTCGGCAGACACTGTCTGCCAAATCTTTGCCTCTGCCCTGGTCCACTTATGTCCGCTTGCTTTCCGTTAAAAACGCTGACGCCCGCAGCTTTTATGAAAAAGAGACGCTCCGCTGTGGCTGGTCTGTTCGCCAGCTAGAGCGGCAAATTGCGACCCAGTTTTATGAGCGGACATTACTGTCATATGACAAATCAGCCATGCTGCAACAACACGCTCCTGCCGAGACGCATATTCTTCCGCAGCAGGCGATACGCGATCCCTTTGTGCTCGAATTTCTGGAATTAAAAGATGAATACTCAGAATCCGATTTTGAGGAGGCGCTGATCAACCACCTGATGGATTTCATGCTGGAACTTGGGGATGATTTTGCCTTTGTCGGTCGACAACGAAGGTTACGCATTGATGACAACTGGTTTCGGGTCGATCTGTTGTTTTTCCACCGCCGTTTACGCTGCCTGCTAATCGTCGATCTAAAAGTGGGCAAATTTAGCTATAGCGATGCCGGACAAATGAATATGTATCTCAACTACGCCAAAGAGCACTGGACGCTACCGGATGAAAATCCGCCCATCGGTCTGGTTCTCTGTGCAGAGAAAGGAGCCGGAGAAGCACATTATGCTCTGTCAGGTTTGCCTAACACCGTTCTGGCAAGTGAATATAAGATGCAACTACCTGATGAAAAACGACTCGCGGATGAACTCGTTCGAACACAGGCGGTGCTGGAGGAAGGCTATAGACGCCGTTAATTTCAGCGGTTTCGAATTCTGCAGACGGTGTCTGCAGAATCTTTAAAACGAACTAAGTTTTAAGCCATTAAATCAGCCTTAACCTTCACCACAACCTTTTTAATCTCACCAGGTTCGCCAACAACGCATCCCGGTTTATGCGGTTCTCCTGGCATAAACACTGCGAACATTCCCGGTTTCAGGATGATGGCTTGCTCGTTCTCAATGGCGCTGCAAAGCTGGTAATCATCATCATGGTGGAACTCTTCACACTGGCGCGCAGTGCCTGCCATGCCAAACAGAATCCGTTCCTCACCGTTTAATAACAGCTGGATATCAATGTACTGTTGGTGCAATTCCGCTTTTTTCTCAACGGGCGATTGAGTGTTAAACGTCATGACATTCATAAAGATATTATCGCCCTGTAATTCGTAACGACCCGGTGTTTTTTCTTGTGGCCTTGCGGCCAGGGCCAGCGTTAATGCGTCCTGTAACGCAGGATGTAACCCGGCAGACGGTAACGACTGTACTTCACCCATCATCATAATATTTCTCCCTGGGCCAACAGCGCGGCCCCAAGTAAACCTGCATCATGGCGGTAGTGCGCCGCCAGTAAATCAACATGAAATGCCGCTGGCTCCTGCGCCAGATACGTTTCCACTAACGCCAGATACCCTTCTGCCAGACCAACGCTGCCACCGACCACTACACACTGGCAATCAGTTGTGGCTTTAATATCAGCGATCAGCCTTGCAAGCGTACGTGCGGAGCGGTGAATCAGTTGCTGCGCCTGTTCGTCGCCCTGCCCGGCGCGCGTGAAAATGGTTTTCGCATCCGCGCCCATGAGTTCACCCTGCGCTGCCGCTGCAATGCCGCGACCAGAAGCAATCGCTTCCACGCAACCTGTGCGTCCACAGCCGCAGACCGGGCCGTGTGGATCGGCAAGCGTATGCCCGATATGCCCCGCCAGACCACCAGGGCCGGTCAGCAACTTGCCGCCGCTCACTACACCGCCGCCGACGCCAGTGGAAACGGTGATAAACACCATCTCGGTTACATCGCCTTCCAGCGCCTGATACTCCGCCCATGCTGCGGCCTGCGCATCATTAATGGCAATGGTCGGCAAATCAGTAAGTTGCTCCAGCGTTTTGACTAACGGAAAGTGTAGCAATCCACCGAGATTATGCGGATTCAGCGCCAATAAGCTGCCGTCGCGAATAATTCCGGTTGAAGCGATAGCAACCCGCTGCGCATGAGCTTGCAACGGAGAGACTAATGCAGATAAGGCATCACGCAGCGCCTGCGGCGTCTGGCTGGCAGGCGTAGGAAGTTCTCGGCGATCGCGGATCTGCCCGTCAGCGCCAATCAGCGCGGCGGCAAGTTTAGTACCGCCGATATCAATCGCCATTGTGGTCATAGCACCGCCTTTTTCATCGCGTTGTTGTACCACTGACAAATATGTTCAAGACGTGTGATAGCAGAACCGACCGTCACCGCCCATGCACCGTGGCGCATTGCATCTGCCGCCTGGGATGGCGTGTTGTAACGCCCTTCGGCAATCACCCGACATCCGGCGTCACTCAATGTTTTCACCAGCGCCAGATCCGGCTCTTCTGGCGTTTCAGGCGTGGTATAGCCAGAAAGCGTAGTACCAATAATCTCGGCGCCCAGCTTTTGGCATGCCAGGCCGTCTTCCGGCGTTGAACAGTCGGTCATCGCCAGTAAACCGTGATGGTGAATACGTGCCAGCAGCGTTTCAACAGGCACCGGACGCGGTCGGTCGGTGCCGTCAATCGCGATAATGTCCGCGCCCGCCTGCGCCAATGCATCGACATCTTCAATATAGGCCGTGATGCGTACCGGAGAATCCTCCAGATCGCGTTTCACAATCCCGATAATCGGCACACTCACCACCGCACGTGTGGCTTGCAGATTTGCCACACCTTCGATGCGAATGGCAACCGCACCCGCCTGCTCTGCCGCTAATGCCATGGCAGCGACGATTTCCGGTTTATCGAGTGGGCTGTCAGGCACCGGCTGGCAGGAGACAATCAGGCCACCGTTGGCAGCGATTTTTTGATCCAGTTGTGCAAGTAACGACATACTTCTTCCCTTAGCAAAAGGCCCGGCACATGGCCGGGCAACAGGATTAACTTTTGGTTTTGACTAAATCGTTTTTGGCACCGCCAAACGGCACGGCACCGCTGAATGGTTTGCCGTCGATAGCGTCATGAGTACGCAACGCTTCCGGGCGCAACCAACGCTGAACGCGAGAAGGCATATCCAGCCCAATCAGCAGGATCACCACGAACGTCAGACTGAACGAAAGCGATCCCAGTGCCGTCCCCAGATCCAGACGTTGAGCAATCAGCGCACCAATGATCGGCGCCAGTGCGCCGCCAAGTGCGCCAACGTTATAGGTAAAGCCCAGGCCCGCTGCACGCTGGTCGGTATCGAAATAACCGCCAATCAGTTTCGGTAAGATCCCGGAGATCCCCTGACCGAGCATTTGCTGGAAGAACAGTAACAGACCAAGTACCCAGACGTTTGCGCCGCCAATCGCAAATACCGGAATAATCAGCAATTGCGAAGCTAACAGGCTACAAACATAGGCTTTGCGTGTTCCCAGCCAGTCACCGAGGAAGCCGCCGACACAGCAACCCACCGCCGCCCCAAAACCGCTAAAGAACAGCACATTGGCGACAGTATGCGGGTCATAAGCAAGATCGGTTTTCAGATATGTTGGCAGCAGTGCCTGAATCGGCCACGAGTAGAGGAAAGCAAATAACACAACCACCATCAGCATTACGCCCGTTGGCCAGCGTTTGCCCGTACTCTGTACCATAAAGCTGATAAAGATTGCGGCGCATAACAGCCCGAGAACAGCGACGATTGCGGCATTTTGCAGGTTACCGGCGAAGCAGAACCACAGCGCAGTAGCCGCCGCCAGCGTCATCACGATATTGGCGATGCGATGTTCACCACGGTAGAGAATATCCACCATCGTGCGCACCGGTGCTTTGCCCCCGTGTTTCTCTTTCCAGTCTTCCGCTTCCGGGATGTTTTTCCGCAGCCAGAGAGCAAAGATGATCGGCAAAATGCCGATAAAGAACAGCGCACGCCAGCCCCAGACCGGAACCACCAGGCTGTAGACCTGAGCGGCAACAACGGCCCCCACAGAGAAGCCGGAAATCAGAAAACCACTGGCTTTATTACGCAGGTGTTTTGGCCAGCTTTCAATCACATAGGTGGCGCTGGAACCGTACTCACCCGCCATTCCCATGCCTATCACCAGACGAGCGATAAACATAGTGATGTAACCAGGCGCAAAGCCGCAGGCCAGCGTCCCGACCGAGAAGAGTACGATACTGGTGACCATTGCCAGACGACGCCCGTAGCGGTCGCCCATAGCGCCAAGCATCAGGCCGCCGAACCAACGAGAGATGAAGGCTGCGGAAATCAGACTTGCCGCCTGTACCGTTGTCAGCCCGAATTCACCTTGTACTTCGGTGAGTACCAGGGCGATTAAAACGAAATCAAAACCATCAAGCAGATATCCCAACCAGGCAGCGGAAAATGCCCGCCATTGCGCACGATTGAGATGGCGATACCACGGGATATTCTGGGTTGTAGTACTCATTGTGAGTCTCCCGCGGTGGGCAATGCCCACACGCTTTGGTATGAAAATTGTAGGGTACAGATGCGCTTATTTCCCCTCACCCGGTAGGGGCGAGCGAGGGGAAAGAACTCACCCGCGCTCTTGCATCAACTGCTGGGCAAGCGCCTTCATTTCTGGCAGATATTTTTCATCAACCGGACCAAACGGTTTACGGCATAGCGGAACAGACACCACATCCATATAGTGCAGGACGGTTTTCAGGCCACGGAATACGCCAGTTTTAATCAGCAAATCAATGACTTTGTTGCACTCAGTTTGCAGTTTCTGCGCGGTCTGGATATCACCTTCTTTCAGCGCCTTCACGATACCCTGATAGCGCCAGCCCATAATGTTGTAAGTACTGCCGATACCGCCGTCTGCGCCCGCCAGCAGGCCGGAGGCGAAGATTTCGTCGTAACCGTTATAGAGCACCAAATCCGGATGTTCGCGACGGATCTGCTCCATCTGATAGAGATCGCCAGAGGTCTGTTTCAGTGCACCTACGCCAGGTAACGTAACCAGTGTATTGATCTGATCCAGAGTCAGTTTTACCCCGCTCAATGCCGGAATGTTGTACACCACCATCGGCAAACCATCCGCCGAGTCAATGATTGCCCGATAGTGATCGCAGTGTTCTTCAAAGCTGAAAGGATAGTAGAACGGCGTAACGGCGGAGACGGCATCGAAGCCATAACGTTTGGCTGAAGCCGCAAGCTGTTGGCTTTCAGCAGTACTGACGCAACCTACGTGAGCGATTAATTTAATCTTGCCTTTCGCCTCTTCGGCGACGATTTCCAGTACCTGTTCACGCTCGGAAATGCTCTGCACAAAGGCTTCGCCTGTCGACCCCCCCACGTACAAACCGTCGATGCCCTGCTGAATATTGAACTGAACCAGGCGGCGCAGACTCGCTTTGTCCAGTGCTTGTTGTTGGTCAAAAGGAGTCAGGAGTGCGGCCATCACGCCACGTAAATTCGTTGCCATAAATACCTCTGAAGTGATGCTTGTCTGTTGAAACGATATACCTTTATACCTGTTATACCAGATCAAATAAGCAACACATCATACAGAACGCTTATAATGCGATCTGCTTCACTAAAGTGGCATTATTTCTTTTTGTGAGTGGTTTGGCCGAAGGCGTGCCAGGTGGCAGAAACGCTGTTGAGATGCGATTGCAACGCGCGATCGGCTTCGTCGGGATCGTGGCGGCGGATCGCGTCAACAATCGCAATATGTTGTTGATAGCTGACGTTGTTATGCTCGTGCAATGCCTGATCGGCGACCGTTGGGCGCGCGGCGATCAACCAGTCGAGCAAGGCAACGTGGATTGCCTTAAAGATCGGATTACCCGGGATCTCCGCCAGTACGCGGTGGAAATCAACGTCTGAACGAATGAACGCGGCATTGTTATCCAGCGACTGACTGTTGATTTCCAGGGCTTTTGCCAGCAAATCAATTTGTTCATCGGTGGCATGTTCAGCCGCATAGCGCACCAGGCTGGACTCAAAGAACAAACGTAACTGTTCGAAATGGGCTATCCCTCCTGGATGAGAAAGGAAATCTTTCGCCATACCGGACAGCTCGCCGATGATTGTGTCCGCAGAAGGACGCGAGACGCGAGCGCGCTCACCGTTATTTATTTGCACCAGACCTTTACGCTTTAACGCCGCCAGCGCTTCACGCACCGAAGGACGCCCGACGTTAAAGAACGCCATGAGTTCGCGCTCAGACGGCAACTGCTCCCCTTCGCCAAACTCGCGGCGGCGGATCATCTGCTCCAGCTCTTCTTCCACCATTTCGGAGAGTTTTTTACGCGCCAGCGGACGGCTACGCAAGTTGCGACCAATTGCAGGTGAAGAATCTTCGTTTTGCGAATCAAATGCGTTCATAAGGCCCATTCTTTAAGGTCAGTGTGATTAACATCATCAATGACATCCTATCACAGGAATGAAAGCAGGGTGAAACGAAGGGTTTTACTCTTCGTACACCATCATTATCGTAATTAATTTAATAATTAACTTTTGCGAAAAATAAATATAACGCAGATAAAAACATCCCAGCCAAATTATTTACAAGAATATTCATAGACATTATGAATATTATGAATGTGTTCTTGCGAAATAATCATAAATGTATATTTTATAATGAAAAACCCTCTTTATTACGATTAAAAAATTCGACACCAACACCATAAATAGCCTTGTAAAAAATATAACATCATTGTTTTCAATCTGCCGTTACTGGGATTGACCATATTCTTTTGACACGGAGTTGAACAATGTTCGGCATAATTATTTCTGTCATCGTGTTAATAACGATGGGCTATTTGATCCTTAAAAATTACAAACCACAGGTGGTGCTGGCCACAGCGGGTATCTTCCTGATGATGTGTGGTGCCTGGTTAGGGTTTGGGGGTGTACTCGACCCCGCCAAAAGCAGCGGCTATTTGATTGTTGATATTTATAATGAAATCCTGCGCATGCTGTCCAACCGCATTGCCGGGTTGGGGCTGTCGATTATGGCGGTGGGCGGTTATGCCCGTTACATGGAGCGCATAGGAGCCAGTCGGGCGATGGTGAGCTTGTTAAGCCGCCCGTTAAAGCTCATTCGCTCACCGTATCTCATACTGTCGGCAACTTACGTCATCGGTCAAATCATGGCGCAGTTTATTACCAGCGCCTCCGGTCTGGGTATGTTGCTGATGGTCACGTTATTTCCGACGCTGGTGAGTCTGGGAGTAAGCCGCCTCTCTGCGGTGGCGGTTATCGCGACCACCATGTCTATTGAATGGGGAATTCTGGAAACGAACTCCATTTTTGCCGCCCAGGTAGCGGGAATGAAAATCGCCACTTACTTCTTCCACTATCAGCTACCGGTCGCCTCTTGTGTCATTCTCTCAGTGGCAATCTCCCACTTTTTCGTGCAACGCGCTTTTGACAAAAAAGATAAAAATATCAATCACGAACAGGCGGAGCAAAAGGATCTCAACAATGTTCCACCGCTCTATTACGCCATTTTACCGGTGATGCCGTTAATCCTGATGCTCGGCTCGCTGTTCCTCGCCCACGTTGGGCTGATGCAGTCAGAACTGCATCTGGTGGTGGTGATGTTACTGAGTTTGACGGTGACGATGTTTGTTGAGTTCTTCCGCAAGCATAACTTGCGCGAAACAATGGACGATGTGCAGGCGTTTTTTGACGGCATGGGTACGCAGTTTGCCAACGTGGTAACGCTGGTGGTCGCTGGTGAAATATTTGCGAAAGGCTTAACGACGATTGGCACCGTTGATGCGGTTATCAAAGGCGCAGAGCATTCTGGCCTTGGTGGCATTGGCGTGATGATTATTATGGCGCTGGTAATTGCCATTTGTGCCATTGTGATGGGCTCCGGCAATGCGCCATTTATGTCATTTGCCAGCCTTATTCCGAATATCGCAGCTGGACTGCACGTACCCGCGGTAGTGATGATTATGCCGATGCACTTTGCCACAACGCTGGCGCGTGCGGTTTCGCCGATTACTGCGGTAGTGGTAGTAACTTCAGGAATAGCAGGCGTTTCGCCCTTTGAAGTGGTGAAGCGGACTGCGATCCCCATGGCCGTCGGATTCGTGGTGAATATGATCGCCACAATTACGCTATTTTATTAAGCCCTTAAAACGACAAAACAGGCCACCCGGGCCTGTTTTTGTTTTACTTCACAACGCGTAATGCCGGGCGACCACCACGTGGCGGTTGCGGCGGTTCATCATCAGGATGATTATCATCATCGCGATCTGGCTTATCGCCATCAATGACCGACATAACGGTTTCATTATCTGCCGATACATCTTCATCATTCATGATGCTGGCATCTTCGTCGTAGGCAGCTTCAGGCTCGAACATCGTGCCTGCGCCATTTTCACGGGCGTAGATAGCCAGCACAGCAGCCAGCGGTACTGAAACTTGCCGCGGGATACCGCCAAAGCGCGCGTTAAAGCGCACTTCATCATTCGCCAGTTCCAGGTTGCCGACCGCACGCGGAGCAATGTTGAGTACGATTTGCCCGTCACGTGCATATTCCATAGGAACCTGCACGCCAGGGAGCGTCACATCCACCACCAGGTGCGGCGTGAGCTGGTTATCCAGCAACCACTCATAGAATGCACGCAGCAGATAGGGACGACGTGGTGTTAGCTGTGACAAATCCATACAGATTAACTCCGGCCCAGACGCATTTCACGTTCAGCTTCGGTTAAGGAAGCAAGGAAAGAGTCACGCTCAAAGACGCGGGTCATATAGCCTTTCAGCTCTTTCGCCCCCGGGCCGCTGAACTCGATGCCCAGTTGCGGCAGACGCCACAGCAGCGGAGCAAGGTAGCAATCGACCAGGCTGAACTCATCGCTCAGGAAGTACGGCTTCTGACCGAAGACCGGCGCAATAGCCAGCAGTTCTTCGCGCAGTTGCTTACGAGCGGCATCCGCTTCAGAAGCTGAACCGTTGATGATGGTGTTCATCAGCGTGTACCAGTCTTTTTCGATGCGGTGCATGTACAGGCGGCTTTCACCGCGAGCTACCGGGTAAACAGGCATCAGTGGCGGATGCGGGAAACGCTCATCCAGGTATTCCATAATGATGCGAGATTCCCACAGGGTCAGCTCACGATCCACCAGGGTCGGAACGCTCTGATTCGGGTTGAGGTCAATCAGATCCTGAGGCGGATTGTCCTTTTCCACGTGTTCGATCTCGAAACTTACACCTTTTTCAGCCAGCACGATGCGGACCTGATGGCTATAGATGTCAGTAGGACCGGAAAACAGCGTCATTACCGAACGTTTGTTGGCAGCGACAGCCATGAAAACCTCCAGGTATAGTCAGAATTTTTACTGCTACCAGCCACCAGGTGGCCAGTCAGAAGTTGTGTTACCCAGTAAGGAACGACTCTCTTTGTTCGAAAAACAAACAAAAAATGAGCAATACCCGACATTTGGGCAGAAAATTGGATGATAGTTTACCAGATTTTGCGACCTTTGTGGTGAGTCGATGCCGGAAATGGGGAAAAAGAGATGTTCCTTAGTCTGAAATGCTTGACTTAATCCCCACCAGAAATGTTGTCTGCCTCTTTTACGCCGTTGCTATCGGTGCGCCCCAGCCATCAAAACTACCGCCATGCTTTTCAGCCAAATCGGTAAGCTGGCATGTAATCTCGGTCATATGCCATTGTTCAGGAGCATCAGTGTTAGTAAATGACGCCATATACCCTGGTTGTTGGTCGTTCATCCGAATGCTCACCAGCGTAATGCCGTATGGCAATTTCGTCACGTCCTCCGCAAAGGCGCGTGCAGCAGCTTCTGTCGGCAATGTCGCGTAGTAATCAATGGTGCGTGGAAGAGTCAAATCGTCACCATGTTCCAGCAGCCCACGGCATACGCGGGAATCGTGTATCCAGTTCCAGTCATATTTCGACGGGTACAGGAACTGGCGGTAGTAATTTCCGTTATCGTTTTTACTCATACTATAGCTGCAAGAGACTTCCGGGCCACCCGCGAGCAATTTATCCAGCGTTCTTTCCCAGTCCAGATCTTTTTCCGACTGGAAAACAAAATCGCGCCAGCCCTCTTGTGTTACCACCCCCACCAACCAAATCGGTAATGCCTTGCCCCTCTCCTCAAGCCAATCCTCTATACGATTTAAACGTTGTGTTTCATCAGGCTGCGGTAAACCGTTTTCATAACAATGGGTATAACGCACACGAAAGAACCATGTGTGGTTAAGTCGATCAAATCTTTCATCCTGAACGGCGCCGATATCAACACGTATGCCCGTGACATGGTCATCCACTGTTGTAATAAAGAACTCCCATTTATTCGACAACGTTAAAGATTCTTTCTTGTTAAACAATGCATTAAATAATCCCATCGCGATATCCTTTTCTACAGTACGTGGAAAATACTATTAAAAAGAGAATAATGCTGAAGAGAGAGGGAAAAGAGGCTGGAATCGGACTTTAGCCATAAAAAAACCCGCCGAAGCGGGTTTTTTTCGCAAATTGTATTCTGCCGAAGCAGAAAGCAATTAACGTTTGGAGAACTGCGGACGACGACGTGCTTTACGCAGACCGACTTTCTTACGTTCAACCTGACGAGCGTCACGAGTAACGAAGCCAGCTTTACGCAGTTCAGAACGCAGGGATTCGTCGTACTCCATCAGAGCGCGGGTGATACCGTGACGGATCGCACCAGCCTGACCAGAGATACCACCACCTTTAACAGTGATGTACAGATCCAGTTTCTCAACCATGTCGACCAGTTCCAGCGGCTGACGAACTACCATGCGGGCAGTTTCACGACCGAAGTACTGTTCCAGAGAACGTTGGTTGATAACGATTTTACCGTTGCCCGGTTTGATGAAAACGCGAGCTGCGGAACTTTTGCGGCGACCAGTGCCGTAGTATTGATTTTCAGCCATTGCCTATAATCCCGATTAGATGTCAAGAACTTGCGGTTGCTGTGCCGCGTGGTTGTGCTCGTTACCCGCGTAAACTTTCAGTTTACGGAACATAGCACGACCCAGCGGGCCTTTTGGCAACATGCCTTTAACCGCGATTTCAATCACACGCTCAGGACGGCGAGCAATCATCTCTTCAAAGGTCGCTTGTTTGATACCACCGATGTGACCGGTGTGGTGATAGTACACTTTGTCAGTACGCTTGTTGCCGGTTACAGCAACTTTGTCAGCGTTCAGAACGATGATGTAATCACCGGTATCTACGTGCGGAGTGTATTCCGCTTTGTGCTTACCGCGCAGGCGACGAGCCAGTTCAGTAGCCAGACGGCCCAGAGTTTTACCGGTCGCGTCAACAACATACCAGTCGCGTTTTACGGTTTCTGGTTTAGCTGTAAAAGTTTTCATTAAAAGCTTACCCAATAAATAGTTACACGTTGGTGAACACCCAAACGTCTTCAATTGTTGAGGTTCACACGACAAAGTCCGGCAAACCTACCCCTTCGAATAGCCTATGCCAGCACACAAAAAGTTTCGGGAAAAAAAACTTTCTTGTAACGTGGGGTCGCAGGATTATAGAGAAGTCGGGGTCAAAGATCGACCCCTTTTTGTGATTTATGGCAGGTTTTACCCCGCCAAATGCTCGCGCTTCAAATACTCTTCGCTCTGCATCTCTTGTAGACGTGACAGGCAACGCTGGAACTCAAACTTCAGTCGCTCGCCCTGATAAATTTCATACAAAGGCACTTCTGCGCTCACCACTAATTTGACATGGCGCTCGTAAAACTCATCCACCAGCGCAATAAAACGTCGCGCTTCGCTCTCCATCAACCGCGTCATGACTGGCACATCAAACAACATCACTGTGTGAAAGAGGCGTGAGAGCGCTATATAGTCATGCTGGCTGCGGGCATCGACACACAAGGTGGTAAAAGAGACGGCAAGCGTCTGATTCTCAGCGCCCATTGTCGCCAGCGGGCGATGGTTGATTTCTAACGTCGGTGAATTTTCGCGTTTCGCTCCCGCCAGAACCAACCAAAGTTTATCCATTTGCGCACGGGTTTCATCATTGAGCGGCGACAGCCACAAATGCGCCTGGGCAAGCGTCCGTAGTCGATAATCGACGCCTGCATCGACATTCATTACATCGCAATACTGTTTAATGGCGTCGATAGCCGGTAGAAAACGCGCTCGTTGCAGGCCATTACGATAAAGCTCATCAGGCGGAATATTTGACGTTGCGACCAGCGTTATTCCGCGAGCGAACAGGGCTTTCATTAAACCGCCAAGCAACATGGCATCGGTAATATCCGAAACAAAAAATTCATCAAAACAGAGGACATCGGTTTCTGCTTTGAAGCGATCGGCAATAATTTCCAGCGGGTCAGTCTGCCCCTGTAATGCAGTCAGTTCTTCATGCACGCGCAGCATAAAACGGTGAAAGTGTAGGCGCTGTTTCCGCTCACCCGGCAAACTTTGATAGAAAAGGTCCATCAGCCAGGTTTTCCCGCGTCCTACACCGCCCCACATATATAAGCCACGCACCGACGCACTGCTTGCCTCTTCGCACTTACCCCACAGTTTACCGACTCGCGCCATTAACCCACTCGCCCTCGCAGTGGGCGGCGTGCTGTTGATTAATTCCTGGTAGATAATCTCCAGCCGACTGACGGCCTCTTTTTGTACGTCGTCAGGTTGATGGCTGCCTTCATTGAGCGCCTTCAGGTATTGCGATGTCGGGGTAACGCTTTGCATGATTTTCTTGTTATTCCTTGAATAATCGGTGTGCCGTTGTTCACGGTTGACGAAAAAAAGGCCGTTCTACACTACGCGATATGCAGTCGGGATTCCACTTCTGTGGAATTAACGGTTATAGTGGCATAATCAGCCGCAGGCATGGAGCCTGAAGCCAACACCCTACGGAAACAAAAGACAACGGGAGATGTTCATGACCTGGGAATATGCGCTAATTGGGTTAGTCGTCGGCATCATTATTGGTGCTGTGGCCATGCGTTTTGGTAATCGTAAACTACGCCAGCAACAGGCGTTGCAGTACGAACTGGAAAAAAATAAAGCTGAACTGGACGAGTATCGCGAAGAGTTGGTTAACCACTTTGCCCGCAGCGCGGAATTACTGGATACCATGGCGCATGACTATCGCCAGTTGTATCAACACATGGCGAAAAGCTCCAGCAGCCTGCTGCCGGAACTGTCCGCAGAAGCAAACCCGTTCCGTAATCGTCTGGCTGAGTCTGAAGCCAGCAACGATCAGGCACCGGTGCAGATGCCGCGTGACTATTCTGAAGGCGCATCTGGCCTGCTGCGCACTGGCGCAAAGCGCGACTAATTTATTTTGCGGGCGCAGCCATTGCGCCCTCCTCTTCTCTCCCTCCCCGACTATCATTTAATCTGGTGTCTCATTGTTAGCCGTCTGAAAATTCAATAACATCAAACTGTTTTGAATCTCTTTTTCTTATCATTCAGGTACGAGAGCAGGAATAATGAAAAAACAAACCCAGCTGTTGAGTGCATTAGCGTTAAGTGTCGGGTTAACTCTCTCGGCGCCGTTTCAGGCTGTCGCGTCGATTCCCGGCCAGGTTGCCGGTCAGGCGCCATTGCCCAGCCTGGCCCCGATGCTGGAAAAAGTGCTTCCCGCGGTGGTAAGCGTGCGAGTTGAAGGGACTGCCAGCCAGGAACAGAAAATCCCGGAAGAATTCAAAAAATTTTTTGGCGATGATTTACCGGATCAACCTGCGCAACCCTTTGAAGGTTTAGGCTCCGGTGTCATCATCAATGCCAATAAAGGTTATGTGCTGACCAACAATCACGTCATCAATCAGGCACAGAAAATCAGTATTCAGCTCAATGACGGACGCGAGTTTGATGCGAAGTTGATTGGCAGCGACGACCAGAGCGATATCGCCCTGCTACAAATTCAGAATCCGAGCAAATTAACGCAAATCGCCATTGCCGACTCCGACAAACTACGCGTCGGTGATTTTGCCGTCGCGGTCGGTAACCCGTTTGGCCTTGGGCAAACCGCGACTTCAGGCATTGTTTCCGCATTAGGTCGCAGCGGGTTAAATCTCGAAGGTCTGGAAAACTTTATCCAGACCGATGCTTCCATTAACCGGGGTAACTCCGGCGGTGCGCTGTTAAACCTTAACGGCGAGTTGATTGGTATTAACACCGCAATTCTTGCCCCTGGCGGCGGTAGCGTCGGGATTGGCTTTGCTATCCCCAGCAATATGGCGCGTACCCTGGCGCAGCAACTTATCGACTTTGGTGAAATTAAACGCGGTCTGTTAGGCATTAAAGGTACCGAAATGAGTGCCGATATCGCCAAAGCGTTTAATTTAGATGTGCAACGTGGCGCGTTTGTCAGTGAAGTACTGCCTGGTTCTGGCTCGGCGAAAGCGGGCGTAAAAGCAGGCGATATTATTACCAGCCTCAACGGTAAACCGCTCAATAGCTTCGCCGAATTGCGTTCCCGCATCGCCACCACTGAACCTGGTACTAAAGTGAAGCTTGGCCTGTTACGTAACGGCAAGCCGCTGGAAGTGGAAGTGACGCTTGATACCAGCACATCGTCTTCAGCCAGTGCAGAGATGATTACACCGGCGCTGGAAGGCGCAACGTTGAGTGACAGTCAGCTAAAAGATGGCGGAAAAGGCATTAAGATCGACGAAGTTGTCAAAGACAGCCCCGCCGCTCAGGCAGGTTTACAGAAAGATGATGTAATTATTGGCGTGAACCGCAATCGGGTGAACTCGATTGCTGAGATGCGCAAAGTACTGGCAACCAAACCGGCAATTATTGCCCTGCAAATCATGCGCGGTAATGAGAGCATTTACCTGCTAATGCGTTAATGTCATAAACCGGGCATCAGGCTGACGTGTGATGTCCGGTTAACTCGTGATATGCTGCTGCCGTTCCCTTTTTTAATGACGCCTCCATCATGTTTGTGAAGCTCTTACGATCCGTTGCGATTGGATTAATTGTCGGCGCTATTTTGCTGGTTGCCATGCCTTCGCTGCGCAGCATTAACCCGCTTTCCACACCGCAATTCGACAGTGCCGACGAGACGCCTGCCAGTTATAATCTGGCGGTCCGCCGCGCCGCGCCAGCGGTGGTAAATGTCTATAACCGTGGTTTGAACACATCCTCACACAACCAGCTTGAGATCCGTACGCTAGGGTCAGGTGTGATAATGGATCAACGTGGTTATATCATTACCAATAAACATGTAATCAACGACGCCGATCAGATCATCGTCGCCTTACAGGATGGTCGTGTATTTGAAGCGCTGCTGGTTGGCTCTGATTCACTGACCGATCTGGCGGTGCTCAAAATTAATGCCACTGGCGGTTTACCCACCATTCCAATCAATTCTCGTCGCATACCGCACATTGGCGATGTAGTGCTGGCGATCGGTAACCCGTACAACCTCGGGCAAACCATTACCCAGGGGATTATCAGCGCCACGGGTCGCATCGGCCTGAACCCGACCGGGCGGCAAAACTTTCTGCAAACCGATGCATCCATTAACCACGGCAACTCCGGCGGTGCACTGGTGAACTCGCTGGGCGAACTGATGGGCATCAACACACTGTCGTTTGATAAGAGTAACGATGGCGAAACTCCAGAAGGCATCGGTTTTGCCATTCCCTTCCAGTTGGCAACCAAAATTATGGATAAGCTAATCCGCGATGGACGTGTTATTCGTGGCTATATCGGTATTGGCGGCCGCGAAATCGCACCATTACACGCGCAAGGTGGTGGTATCGATCAACTGCAAGGGATTGTGGTTAATGAAGTGTCACCTGATGGCCCGGCGGCTAATGCCGGTATCCAGGTCAACGATCTGATTATCTCAGTGGACAACAAACCTGCAATCTCCGCTCTGGAGACAATGGATCAAGTGGCAGAAATTCGACCAGGTTCGGTGATTCCGGTGGTGGTGATGCGTGACGATAAAAAACTGACATTGCAGGTCACTATTCAGGAATATCCGGCGACCAATTAAGTCGTGCGTTCAAAACAAAAAACCGGAGACGTTGCTCCGGTTTTTTATTATTCGTTAATCAATTACTTATTAACGAACTCTTCGCCCAGGGCGATATCTTTCTTCAGCGTATCCAGCATTCCTTCCAGCGCGTTCTGTTCAAATGCGCTCAGAGTACCGATGGATTTACGCTCTTCTACGCCATTTTTACCCAGCAGAAGCGGTTGAGAGAAGAAACGAGCATACTGGCCGTCACCTTCAACGTAGGCACATTCAACGACACCTTTTTCGCCTTGCAACGCACGAACCAGAGACAGGCCGAAGCGTGCAGCTGCCTGGCCCATGGACAGGGTTGCAGACCCGCCACCGGCTTTCGCTTCAACCACTTCCGTACCCGCGTTCTGGATACGTTTGGTCAGATCAGCAACTTCCTGCTCGGTAAAGCTTACGCCAGGAACTTGAGACAGCAGCGGCAGAATGGTAACGCCAGAGTGACCGCCAATAACCGGAACTTCAACTTCACCCGGCTGTTTGCCTTTCAGTTCAGCGACAAACGTATTAGAACGGATGATATCCAGCGTGGTGACGCCAAACAGTTTGTTCTTGTCATACACACCCGCTTTCTTCAGCACTTCCGCAGCGATTGCTACCGTGGTGTTTACCGGGTTTGTAATGATACCGATGCACGCTTTCGGGCAGGTTGTCGCAATTTGCTGTACCAGATTCTTCACGATACCGGCGTTAACGTTAAACAGGTCGGAACGATCCATCCCTGGTTTACGCGCTACACCTGCGGAGATTAGAACCACATCAGCGCCTTCCAGCGCAGGGGTCGCATCTTCACCAGAAAAACCTTTGATTTTCACAGCAGTAGGGATATGGCTCAGGTCGACGGCCACACCGGGAGTGACTGGAGCGATATCATACAGGGAGAGTTCTGAACCTGAAGGCAGTTGGGTTTTTAACAGTAATGCAAGCGCCTGGCCAATACCGCCAGCAGCGCCGAGGACTGCGACTTTCATCCTAAACTCCTTATTATATTGATAAACTAAGATATGTTGCTCCGCTGCCGCGACCTTAATCCACAAATTAACAGTTTACAATGACCACTTCTCAAGAATGTGTAGTCACGCAAATTTGGCGTTTATGCATTTAATTGACGTAATCAGGAACCTAACTTACGTAATTAACAGCCGCTTATGCATCAGAGCAACATTCCAACAGGTGGTGACAATATACCCTACCGTTCAGCCAAAACAACATCAATTTGATAACAATTAATTTACTTTTAAGCGGAATTTGCGCGCCGTGACGCAGGCATGTTTCTCAATCACGAAATTTGATAAAATCCCGCTCTTTCATAACATTATTTCAGCCTTCTCCAGGGCAGACTGTTTGCATAAAAATTCATCTGTATGCACAATAATGTTGTATCAACCACCATATCGGGTGACTTATGCGAAGCTCGTCTAAGCAAGAAGAATTAGTTAAAGCGTTTAAAGCGTTACTTAAAGAAGAGAAATTTAGCTCCCAGGGCGAAATCGTCGCCGCATTGCAGGAGCAAGGCTTTGACAATATTAATCAGTCTAAAGTCTCGCGGATGTTGACCAAATTTGGTGCTGTACGTACCCGCAATGCAAAGATGGAAATGGTTTACTGCCTGCCAGCTGAACTGGGCGTACCAACCACCTCCAGTCCGTTGAAGAATCTGGTGCTGGATATCGACTACAACGACGCTGTTGTTGTAATACATACCAGTCCTGGCGCGGCGCAGTTGATTGCGCGTCTGCTGGACTCTCTGGGCAAAGCAGAAGGTATTCTTGGCACCATCGCAGGTGATGACACCATCTTTACCACCCCTGCTAAAGGTTTCACCGTCAAAGACCTGTACGAAGCGATTTTAGAGCTGTTCGACCAGGAGCTTTAATCTCTGCCCCGTCGCTTCTGGCGGCGGGGAAAATATTGCATTCTCCATTCATCGCCCTGCTTTCCCCTGCCATTCATTTAACGAATAGTGCGTTTTATAGCGACAAAACATTCACACAACAAATACACAGAGCAAAAAACGCACATTTTGCAAAAACACATATCTTATTGAAATGAATGTTATTTCCACTAAACACCCGTATTTTTAATTCACTTTTGTTATAAAAATTAATCTTTTTAACAATTCTCACTCAATAGAAACAGTTAGCGTGGTATTAATTAGCTCAATAATTAGTGTATACTTAATTTTGTGATATGGGTCACGAAACAAAGGCCCAGCTAAAAGATTATGTCGAGGTAAAAATCATGAAAATCAAAACCACTGTTGCTGCATTAAGTGTGCTCTCTGTCCTCTCTTTCGGTGCTTTCGCTGCCGATTCCATTGATGCTGCACAAGCTCAAAATCGTGAAGCCATCGGCACCGTGTCCGTCAGCGGTGTAGCATCTTCTCCAATGGATATGCGTGAAATGCTGAACAAAAAAGCGGAAGAGAAAGGCGCGACTGCTTACCAGATTACCGAAGCGCGTAGCGGCGATACCTGGCACGCCACAGCTGAACTGTACAAATAAACCCTCATCGTCTTGTCCGACGACATTGCCCCCGGTTTGGGGGCTTTTTTTTGCGCTAGTGACGAACATTAAAACGCAAATGCCCTTCCAGCTCTTCCTCCGCCTCATCAAACAGCAATATTAACGCGCCAAAACGCCGACGCGTTTTTTCTCCCAGATGAACAAATTCGATCTCCAGCGGTAGCGGCAGAACATCGTTCATTAATACATCCCACAGTGAGTCGAGATCGCGCACCTTATCTTTCGCCAGACCAAAGGTTTGGCGAAAGTCGCGATAAAAGTCCTCCTGACTCTCAATCTCATCAAAATCAAAGCTATAGATATTCATCTGTTGCCACCGTCACGTTTCGCGGCGAGTTCTGCCGTTCATCGCTAAGTATAGACATGAAAAAACCGACGCTTTTGGCATCGGTTTCTGATTACTGACAAAGTGCACTTTGTTCATGCCGGATGCGGCGTGAACGCCTTATTCGGCCTACCAGGGGGTGCAAATTCAATATAGGCCTGATAAGCGTAGCGCATCAGACAATTTGGAGTATGTCAGCAATCTCAACCGACACCTTTTGGCGTCGGCTTTGACTTAATTATCGGTTAGCGCGTGCTGGTATTTATGCAGCATACCGGTAAGCCGATGCACCGGTTCCGTGACCTGCGGCGGCGCTTGCCAGATGCGTAGTTTTTCCTGGTAGATATCCAGTTCTTCCAGCAACTGACCGAAGTAACGACGGCGTTTGTCATCGCTGCGGGCAGAAATCACATGGTCCGCTGTGCGGCGCATTTGTCGGTGAAATGCCGATAAATCATCATTCACGGGTATCGGCGCATCACGCAATCGCTGGTGAGCGATAATCATCGTTAACGCCAGGCGAAACTTCGGCAAATCGCCGGGAAATTTATTCATCAGCAAAAACAACTGCTGATAAAGCGCTGGCAGATGGTTCTCTTTACGCCGGGCGACATTGGTGGTCATCGCGGAAACAGCGGCAGAAACAAACTGATTAAGCAGCACGCGTCCTGTCCTGTCGCGCGATTTATCCCGCACCAGTAGAATGACGATGAACGCCAGCACACAGCCCACAATTTGCCCCAGCGCGCTATCGAGAAACTGACTGAACTGAAAGGTCATCGGGTTATCCAACACGATAATATTAATCGTACTGGCCAGCGCGCCCATCGATCCCAACCGCCGTTTCTGCACTTCAATACCAAGGAAAAATCCCAGCACCGCCAGGCTAAGGCACAGCAGCAACATACTCTGTTGGGTATTGGGGATAATCACCAAAAAATAGAGCAGTCCTAACGGTAGCGCAGCTACCGTGCCGTAGATAAAGTCGATCGCCACCATGCGTGGATTAGGTAAACGCATTGCCAGCGACGTTACGACGGCAATCATCACCATTGCGCCACTGCCGGAGGTCCATCCGGTCCACAGCCAGAACAAAGTCCCCAGCATGCAGGACAGCGTGGTACGCCAGAAGTTGACCATTGCATGATGGCGCTCGGCGGATTCTACTTTTACTTCCGGCTCACCTTGCAGGATCTCTTCTTCAGTGGCGTTAATTTTGGTGTTACTGATAACGCCTCGCTTGAGCAACTGATAACGCGTTGCCGCCGCAACCCAGCTATAAATAGTGATGGGTGTTTCACGTTCCCCGGTCCAGGCAATCACTCGCCGCAGGCGTTTTAGCTGCTTATGGACGTCCTGCGCAGTTTCTACCGGCGTGTCAAAAAATTCGCGGAAGGTATCAGTGATCAACTCCGGGCGCGAGTTCTGAATGAGATAAGTTTCGCAGGACTGGGTGATCAGCGTCAGCGACAACGTGTTGATCGCTTTTAAACGCCGATTGGCACGCGCCCAGCGGGAAGATTCCATGTTCAGATTGCTACGCATCCCTTGCAGCGCCGTGGTGCGGCGAACCAGATCGCCCCAGGCCTTATCAACAATCTCGCCATCACCATGTTTGATGCATAATTGCATTAGTTGATATTGCGCCACCAGCAAACTTTCCAGCTCTCGATCCACTTCTTGTTTGATCGATCGTGGAGAAAAGAGCAGATCCGCCACAATAGCACACACAATACCAATGACGATTTCACTACAACGTTCAACGGCAAACTGCGGCGTCAGCAGCGGTTCTGGCTGAATGGTAATCACAATGATCAGCGCTGTATAACCGGCAAGCCCCCACGCATAGGAGTTCTCTACTCGTACCAGCGAGGAGAGCCAGGTACAAAAACCGGCCCAGATACAGCACACCAGAATCATCAACAATGGTGCACGGATCATCGCAATAATGATCACCAGCCCGGCAATACAACCGATAAATGTACCGATGATGCGCAAAAAGCCGCGATAGCGGATGGCACCAGAGTACGGTTCGCCACCGGCGGCAAAGGCAGGACCGGCGGCAACAATCGCCGCAGTCAGAACAGCCCAGCGTGGTGTTTCAAGCTGAAAATGAAAGCCAACAAACAGCGCCAGCACAATGGCGGTCGCCAGTTTTACCGCGAAGCGAATATGTTGGTTAGCAATGGAGAAAATACCCATCGTGATTAACCAAACTCACGCAGGCGATGGGCCATTTTACGGAAGAACGAATCCTGACTTTCATCGCGATCTTGTTTACCCGTAACCACCACAGTAGCGGTAGTCCCCGCAGGCCAGATGTTATCTTGCTGGTTGTCGAGACGAATACGTACCGGGACACGTTGCGCCAGACGCACCCATTCAAGGTTGGAATCGATGGTCGCCATCCCTTTGTCGTCACGCGTACTGCTGGCGTTAGTGACCCCAGCGGCAACACTATCGACAGTCCCTTTCAGCACTTTATTGCTACCAAGCGGCGTAATTTCTGCGCGATACCCAGGACGTACCCCTTCCAGCTTGGTTTCTTCCATATAGGCCAGCACATAGAAGGAGTTCTGTTTCACCAGCGCTACAGCCGTTGAACCACGCGTAATAAATTCACCGGTATAGACGTTGAGGTTGGTCACCCAGCCATCTGCTGGCGCGCGGATCACGGTACGTTCAAGATCCAGTTTTGCCAGATCGCGGGTTGCCTGAGCTTTCGCTAACTGATGCAGGACCGTTTGCAGCACGTTATTGGCCTGGTCTATCTCTTCGCGAGACATCGCCTGTATGCCGAGACGGTTGCGACGTCCAGCTTCCTGGCGTTTTTCCTGCGCCAGTACCTGATAATAGGCAACATCAGCTTCCGCTTCTTCGAGGGCCTTTTGGTAGCGTGGCTGGTCGATGGTGAACAGTACCTGTCCTTTTTTCACCAGCTGGTTATCATGAACATTCACTTGGGTGATGAGTCCGGAGACATCCGGCGCAATCGCGACCACATCGGCGCTAAAGCGCGCGTCACGGGTCCACGGAGATTCGGTGTAATAGACCCAGGCATTAAAAATTGCGATGAAGGCCAGAATGACTAATACGACCGTGATGGCCGTACGGGAGAATTTTCTTATTAGTGTTTTCACTTCAACCTCAAACGAACAGTCGCGATATCAAATAAAACAAACAGCAATAGAGCGCGGTGTTGAACAGCGCCGGATGCCAGACGAAGTCGTAGATACCTGTTGGCACAAGGACCCGGCGCACCAGCCAGAAAATCGCCAGTGATAAAAGCAATTCGAAAAATATCGGTGGGAAGGACAGCCCAAACACCACGATAACGGGAAACAGACTCATGTTGACCTTGGTTGTATAGAGAGAGCAGGTGTTATTATTTTCAGCATCTGTCGCCGCAGAGAAGGGCATAGAAAGCCGGGCGAGAGCAACATTGCTGTAGATTGATATTTAATATATTAGCGTAACTGTTATGCTGTTATCTATATTATGTGATCTAAATCACTTTTAAGTCAGAGTGAATAATGGAACGACTAAAACGCATGTCGGTTTTCGCCAAAGTGGTTGAATTTGGTTCGTTTACCGCCGCCGCCAGACAGCTTCAAATGAGCGTTTCATCCATCAGTCAGACGGTGTCTAAACTGGAAGATGAGTTGCAGGTAAAGTTGTTAAACCGCAGCACACGCAGCATTGGCCTGACCGAAGCAGGTAGAATTTACTACCAGGGCTGCCGTCGGATGCTCCATGAAGTGCAGGATGTCCATGAGCAACTGTACGCCTTCAATAACACGCCTATCGGGACGCTGCGCATTGGCTGTTCTTCAACTATGGCTCAAAATGTTCTCGCTGGGCTGACGGCAAAAATGTTGAAAGAGTACCCTGGTTTAAGCGTCAATCTGGTTACCGGAATTCCTGCACCCGACCTGATTGCCGACGGCCTGGATGTCGTGATCCGCGTCGGCGCGTTGCAGGATTCCAGCCTATTTTCCCGCCGTCTGGGGGCGATGCCGATGGTGGTGTGCGCCGCTAAAAGTTATCTCACACAGTATGGCGTACCGGAAAAACCCGCCGATTTAAGTAGCCATTCATGGCTTGAATACAGCGTGCGTCCGGACAATGAATTTGAACTGATCGCGCCAGAAGGGATTTCGACTCGCCTCATCCCACAAGGACGGTTTGTCACTAATGATCCAATGACGCTGGTGCGCTGGTTAACGGCAGGCGCTGGGATCGCGTATGTACCGCTGATGTGGGTGATCAATGAGATCAATCGTGGGGAGCTGGAGATCCTGCTGCCGCGTTATCAGTCGGATCCACGCCCGGTTTATGCACTGTATACCGAAAAAGATAAGCTGCCACTGAAGGTGCAGGTCGTGATCAACTCACTGACGGATTATTTTGTCGAGGTCGGTAAGTTGTTTCAGGAGATGCACGGGCGCGGGAAAGAGAAGTAATTCATCTGCGTGCCGGATAAGGCGTTTACGCCGCATCCGGCAACCAATGCCTGATGCGACGCTTACCGGCCAGGATAGATTACGCGGTACCGCCAACGGTCAGGTTGTCGACTTTGAGCGTCGGCTGGCCCACGCCAACTGGCAAACTCTGCCCTTCTTTACCACAGACACCCACGCCGTTATCCAGTTTCAGGTCGTTGCCCACCATCGAAATTTGCTGCATGGTTTCGATACCGGAACCAATCAGCGTTGCGCCTTTCACCGGTTTCGTCACTTTACCGTTTTCAATCAGATACGCTTCTGAGGTGGAGAAGACAAATTTGCCGGAGGTGATATCCACCTGACCGCCGCCGAAGTTTGGCGCATAGATGCCATACTCGACGGATTCAATGATTTCCTGCGGCGTCGATTTACCCGGCAGCATGTAGGTGTTGGTCATACGCGGCATGGGCAGGTGCGCATAGGATTCACGACGACCATTACCGGTCGGCGCCATACCCATTAAGCGAGCGTTGAGTTTATCCTGCATGTAACCTTTCAGGATCCCATTTTCAATCAGCACGTTGTACTGACCCGGCGTACCTTCGTCATCAATCGCCACCGAACCACGGCGATCAACCATCGTGCCATCATCCACTACCGTACACAGTTCAGATGCTACCAGTTCGCCGACCTGGCCACTAAAGACCGAAGTGCCACGGCGGTTAAAGTCGCCTTCCAGACCATGGCCCACCGCTTCATGTAACAACACGCCCGGCCAGCCTGCGCCGAGAACCACCGGCATAGTGCCCGCTGGCGCGGCAACGGCAGAAAGATTGACCAGCGCCATACGCACTGCTTCTTTCGCCCATGCATCCGCACGGACTTCACCGTCGAGATCGGCAAGGAAAAATTCATAACCAAAACGACCGCCGCCGCCGCTGGCGCCGCGTTCGCGTTTACCGTCTTCTTCGACCAGAACGCTTACTGAGAGGCGCACCAGTGGACGGACATCTGCCGCCAGGGTGCCGTCGGTGGCCGCAACCAGAATTAATTCATAGACGCCACTGAGGCTGGCAGTCACTTCCTGTACGCGTTTGTCGGCTTCACGGGCAACTTTATCGACGCGACGTAAAATATCCAGTTTCTCCTCGCGGCTCATGCTTTGCAGCGGATCAAGCGAGGTATACAGCGGGCTATGCTCTACCGCGCCCAACGTCTGTACTTTGCCATCACCACTGTCACGGACAATGGTACGCGCCGCTTGTGCGCTCTGTTCCAGGGCCAGCAGGCTGATTTGGTCGGCGTAAGCAAAACCGGTTTTTTCACCGCTGACTGCACGCACGCCAACGCCCTGATCGATGTTGTAAGAACCATCTTTGATAATGCGGTCTTCTAAAACCCAGGATTCGTGATAGCTCGACTGAAAATAGAGATCGCCGTAATCGAGGCGACGTTCGGCCAGTTGACCGAGAATCGCGAACAAATCCTGATGTTTCAGGCCGTTCGCCGCTAGCAATTGTTCACTTACCAGGTTCAGACTCATCGTTTTTGTTACTCGTTAGTTACTTCGGTAGAGGATTTTTTACGGCTGTCGGATGCGGCGTGAACGCCTTATCCGACCTACGGTTATGTTCCGGTTTGTAGACCTGATAAGACGCACAGCGTCGCATCAGGCAACGGCTGCCGGATGCGGCGTGAACGCCTTATCCGACCTACGGTTATGTTCCGGTTTGTAGACCTGATAAGACGCACAGCGTCGCATCAGGCAACGGCTGCCGGATGCGGCGTAAACGCTTTATCCGACCTGCGGTTATGTTCCGGTTTGTAGGCCTGATAAGACGCACAGCGTCGCATCAGGCAACGGCTGCCGGATGCGGCGTAAACGCCTTATCCGGCCTACGGTTATGTTCCGACTCGTTGGCCTTTGGCAACGATTATCTAATGAGATTGGGGCAATTACGCGCCATCGTCAAATCATTGCGCTTTTTCTTTACGCGGTTGGCGCAATACTTCGTTGATTTGCGGAGCGTCCAGCGGACCAGAAATGTGGTAGCGCAAAATGGAGACTTTGCTCCACAGCGGCCCCAGCACTTTACTGGCAGCAAACACCGCCGCACCGACAATGGGGTTAACCGCAAAGGCCGCAGCCACACCCACCGTCGCGGAAATTTCTGGTGCGACAACCGCCTCCATATTCAGATCGCGGCGTACCAGATTTACCGACCCTTTCATGGCGATATCCGCTTCCAGTCCATCCACCAGCGTGTCATCAGTGTGCATAACACCGTCTTTAATCCACGCCGTGCTGCGAATGGAGTCAAAATAGAAACCTTCGCCAAAGGTATCCCTGAAATCAAAGCGCAGCTTTCGCATCAGAGCATCGACGCTCAATAAGCGCAGCAATTGCCCGGCATGTCCAGTGCTGATGTCGGTAATTTCACCTTTGCCCAGTTGAGTATGGATGATGCCATTCAACGTTGCCTCATCCGGCTGCCACGGCGTTTTCCGCCAGTGTAAATCGTAATCCACATTAAATGACGACTGGCGTATTGGCGTCGTGACACCAAAAAATTCAGCAGCGGCATCAATTTTCTGCCCGCGTAATTTTCCTTTCAGCGAGGTACGTTCATTCCCCGGATTGTTAACCCATTCACCCTCGGCAGTAAGCCGCGAGAAACCGGTATCAATCAGTCCATTAGCCAGCGTTAACGTATCGCCAGAAATGGTGATATCGCTGTCGATGCGACCGAATTTTTGCCCCCAGAACCAGCACTCTGCGCAACGTATTTGCGCATCCGGCCAACCACGGAAGCTAATGCGCTCCGTAGTTGGGAAAGGTGACGACGGCGTGGAGTCACCAGTGGTTTTCGCCACGCTGGGGTTGTAATAGAGATATTTAATCGTCGCCAGCCACGGCGCGTTATTGCGCATTGCCAGCGTAGCGTTGATTTCACGTCCTTGCGCCTCGACCTGAGTGCCATTTGCCATCGGTTGCGAAACAATACTCAGGTTATTCCATTGCTGATTTCCCAACGACAACGCTGGCGTACGCAACGTAATGTGCTGGGGAAAACTCACCGCACTACCGACTTTATCCGTCGCGCCTTTCTGGAAAAGCGCCAGCCACTCGGCACCATCCATCGATGGCATATTTAACTCAACACCGCTTTGTTCCGGTAACGGCGGAAGCGTTTTACTGTCTGCCGCCCAGATAGCGCGATCGAGCGTCAGCTTTTGACCGAGCAACCAGCGGCTGTTGAAATGGTTATCCGCGCCAGCCTGTCCGGTTAATTCAAAGCTATTGAGGTTGCCATCGACCTTAATGTTAACCGGCAGCGATTCGCCAGCGGGTTTGGCTAACGGCGAAGGTAAGTGACTACTCACATTCTTCAGATCACCGTTCAGTTCTACGTTATACGTTGCGCCAGCATGATAAGGCAGCTCAATGCCCACTTTACCATCCCAGGCCACGCTGCCGCTTAACGCTTCATTCACCGCTTCAGGCAGAACGTCAGTTTTCGCTGGCTGCCAGTTACCGTTGAGATTCACCGCGACCTGGTAGGCTTTCGCCCCTTCTTTGGTGGAAAAATCCACGTTCAGTGGCTGATTAAACCAACTTGCTGTCAGTGGTTCGCTTTGCAGATCGCCATTGATAAAGCTGAATTTACCGCTCAAATTTTTCAGTGTGCTATCAAGTGGTTTGATAAACAGACTGTTATTACGCAGCGTCACTTCGCCTTTCGCTGTAACCAGTTCGCCGTTCAATGGGATATCGAGATGTAAGCGAGCATTCACATCGCCGTCGAGCTGGAGTTCTTGCAGGGTTGCTCCCAGAGAGTCTTTCAGCGGCGTCTCATCAAAGTAAGGACCAACCGCTTTGCCCGGACCTTTAATGTCAGCATCAATCAGCAATTTTTCTTTCGAGTAGTCAGGGATCACTGCGGTGAGATTACTCGCGCGCACGCCGCCCAGATTGACGCCATCGGTTTTCATCCATAAACCGTCGTTTATGAAGTCCAGTTCAATATCGAGATTAGTTAACGCTGGCCAGTCCGGCTGGAAGGCAAACTTCGCGTTACGCAGCGGCACCAGCACCTCAAACTGACCTTCGTTGTGTTTATAGGGGAAGAGTTGCGGATTGCCGCCATAAACCAGCGTCGCGTTATCCGCTTCACCGCCCTGAATTGCGCCACTTAAGTAATCGACTAACTCTTTCCCCATCAGATTTTCTGGGAAATAGCGCCACGCTTGTGAACCATCATCGGTGCTGATACCCGCCAGAATGCCCAGCCAGGGTTCATCATTAGTCGGTTGCAGGTAGCGGAAACCGCCACGTGCATGGACGGCTTTGGCTTTAACATCAATGTTGCGGCCATCAAGCTGGAAACCTTTGTCGTTATTCAGCCAGCTTAGGGTCGCCTTACCGTCAGCAATTTCCAGCGGTGCGCGGAAAACTGTTTCGTAAGGCATTTTCGCCTGTTTCATGGACGCGGTCAGTAAACCATTTTCTACACTACCGGAAAGCGTCCCGGAGAAATGTTCCGCGCCCGGCAGTAATTTCCATTGCTTCCAGGCCAGATCGCTCCACGATGCCTGAAAGCGAGTCTTGTCTGCTGCCTGAAGCGGGATATCCAGCGCCAGGGTGTTGATCTTGCCGCTCGGTTGCGTAGACCGCCAGATGTCGCCCAGCGCAGGTGAAAGTTTTGCTGCCAGCGGACGAATACCTTCCAGCCCCGCCAGTTCCAGATTGCTGGCGCGAATCCGCAGTTCGTCACTGCGTTTATTATTCTTTCCACCAACATCCTGTTCCGGTATCCAGGCCAGCGTCAATGCCCCACTCGGCCAGCGTTTGCCATCCATCGTGATGCGGGTATCAGGAATAGAAAACTGCCAGCCGGGATGTTCACGCGTAATGTGTGCGGTGAGATTATCTACCGCCAGTGAATGCGTTTGCTTCTCGCCCAACCAGCTGGCACCGCCCTGTTTCAGCCAGACGTCACCGCCGGTTACATCGCCTTTGTCGATCGTCATCCAGCCTTCGAGGGAGAACTGCGCCGTTTCCAGCGCAATGTTGTCCTGCATCCATTTACCCAGCCACGGCTTCAGGTCAATATCATCAGCCTGTAGCCAGACGCGACCGTTGCTTAACAGCCCTTCGTCATCACGCAAATCCATGCGAACTTGCATCACGCCGTGCTGCCCGGTGAGGCTGGAGAGGCTTACCTGGCCTTCCGCACGGTGTCGACGCGGATTGTTAAGCCAGGTGAGTTGCGGGATCGCCAGTTCGGCGCGCTGACCGGATGGCGTGAGGAAACTGACTTCGCTGTCGCGGAGATCGAAGTGATCAAACTGACGAAGAAACAGGTCGCTGATGTGGCTGGCTTCCAGACCATCATTACCACCACCGCTGGTGATGGGCGTATTGGTGCGGAAACGCAGTTGCCAGAAAGTCAGATCGCGAAACTGCCAGCGCATATGCAGCAGGCTCTGCCAGACATCCAGCGCCAGAGTGACGCGTTTGACAGAAAACTCACCGCCATCTTTCAGCTCCGCGCGAATGTCGCGCGCTTCAAGCGTGGGGCCAAAATTCTGCCAGCTGGCGGAAAGCTGGCTGGCTTCTACCGGCATGCCGGTAGCAGATTCAATTTTATTGAGGATTTCTGGACGCCAGGCATCAAGATGCGGCAAAGCAATACGCAGGCTGCTGACCAGCAGCGCAGCGATCACAACGAGCGCGGCTCCAGTAAGCAGTAAAATCCCCGGCAATCGCCTCACCCGTCACTCCTTGTCTGCTAAAAATGTGACTCAAAAAACTTTGCCGGATGGCGGCCCAGCATTTGTTTACATCATGACGACGTCAAACTGCTCCTGGTTGTAGAGCGGTTCGATTTGTACTTTAACCTGCTTACCCACAAAAATTTCCACTTCCGCCAGCGAGTGCGACTCTTCACCTTTCAAGGCCTCGGCAACTGCCGGAGAAGCATAGACCAGGAAACGGTCGGAGTCGTAAGCATGGTGCACGCGAACAATCTCGCGCATGATTTCATAGCATACCGTTTCCACGGTTTTCACCGTTCCGCGACCGTGGCAAGTTGGGCATTCGTTACACAGTACGTGCTCAATGCTTTCGCGGGTGCGTTTACGCGTCATTTCCACCAGCCCCAGCGCCGAGAAGCCGTTAACGCTGGTTTTCACCCGGTCTTTGCTCAGCGCCTGTTCCAGCGAATGCAGTACGCGGCGACGGTGATCCTCATTATTCATGTCGATGAAATCAATGATGATAATTCCGCCCAGGTTACGCAACCGTAACTGGCGAGCAATGGCCTGCGTCGCTTCAATATTAGTATTGAAGATGGTGTCGTCCAGATTGCGATGACCGACAAACGCCCCGGTATTGATGTCCACGGTGGTCATCGCTTCGGTCTGGTCGATAATCAGATAACCGCCAGACTTCAACTCAACTTTGCGTTCCAGCGCCCGCTGAATCTCGTTTTCGACGTCAAAGAGATCGAAAATCGGCTGGCGCCCCGTGTAATGCTCCAGCTTGCTGGTCATTTCCGGAATGTACTCAGAAGTGAACTCAAGTAATGCTTCGTAAGTCAGCCGTGAATCAACGCGAATGCGGTCCAGCTCGGCATCGGCAAAATCACGCAGCACACGCTGCGCCAGCGCCAGTTCACCGTACAGTTGATAACGCGTCTGTGGGCGCTTTTTACGCTCCATGACTTTGGTCCAGACACGCTTCAGATAAGCGGCATCGGAGGCTAGTTCAGCTTCGCCTACACCTTCTGCCGCGGTACGGATGATAAATCCGCCCTGCTCGTCGCAATACTCGGCGACCACTTTTTTCAGGCGTTCACGTTCGGATTCACTTTCGATACGTTGGGAAACCCCAACATGAGACGCTCCTGGCATAAACACCAGATAGCGAGATGGCAGCGTGATATCCGTGGTCAGGCGCGCGCCTTTGGTACCAAGCGGATCTTTCACCACCTGTACCATCAGATCTTGCCCCTGACGGACCAGTTCCGAGATGTCACGCACCGTAAATTGTTTTTGTTCCTCACCTGCCACACATTCGGTGTGCGGCATGATGTCAGAAGCGTGTAGAAACGCAGCTTTATCCAGCCCAATATCTACAAAAGCCGCCTGCATACCCGGAAGTACGCGACTTACACGACCCTTGTAGATATTGCCTACTATTCCGCGTCGCGCCTCACGTTCAATATGAATTTCCTGCAGAATACCGCCATCAATATACGCCACTCGTGTTTCCGAAGGCGTTACGTTTACCAACAATTCAGCCGTCATGTTTATCCCTTTTCTCACGCAGTGCGTTAAAATTACTCAATAATTCACACGTTTCAACCAGCGGTAAGCCGACTACGGCGTGATAGCTGCCATTTATCTTCCTGACAAAACAACCACCAAGCCCCTGAATACCGTATGCACCTGCTTTATCTAACGGTTCACCGCTGGCGACATAGCCCGCGATATCTTCATCTGTTAACGTTCTGAAAGTCACATCGGTCACCACCAGGCAATCGAGAATGTACTGGCTGTCGGCCATCGCCACTGCCGTCATTACCTGATGGGTCTGCCCCGATAATTTGCGCAACATCTGCACCGCATGATCGGCATCGCGCGGTTTCTCCAGTACTTCGCCGTTCAGAATCACAATGGTATCCGCACCCAACACCGGGAGATCCTGCGCGGCTTGCGCGACGCCCGCCTGAGCTTTCTCGCGCGCCAGACGCACAACGTATTGCTGAGCGCTCTCCTGCGGAAAGCGTTGCTCCTCAATGCCCGTAACGATACGTTCGAAGGAAACACCAAGTTGCGCAAGTAACTCCTGCCGACGCGGAGAACCGGAAGCTAAATACAGAGAAGTCATAGAAACCTTTATTGCACTGCAAACTGCTGACGAATTTTGCGCATCAGCATGAAAATCCACGGCCAGAGCACGCCATTGACTACACTACTCCAGAATACTTCCGGTCTGAAAGAGACGTTGATCACTAAAAACTCTGCCCAGAAAACAATAATATCCACAACCAACGAAAGCAACATGACGACCAGCGCCTGCTGCCACAATGCCAGATTACGGAAAAGCTGGAATTTCAGCGCGACCAGATAAGCAATGATACTCATCGATAACGCCCGTACACCGAGCGTGGAGCCACTGATCAGATCCAGTATGGCACCCATCACAAAACCTGTGCCCACATTTACGCGATGGGGCAAGGCGAGGCTCCAATACAATAAGATGAGCAAAACCCAGTTAGGCCGGAAAACGATAAGATTATCCGGCCAGGGCATAATTTGCAGTAATAACGCAATGAGGAAAGAGAGCCAGATAACCCAGCGCCCCTGGCTACGATAGCTCGCCACTATTGCCCTCCTGGCGTACGCGCAGGTGGTTGAGTACCACTCTGCGGCGGCGTAGCCCTTTGTGGAGAGCGGTCAGCGGCAGTACCTGTTGCAGGTTGCTGCGGGCTTGGCTGGGTAATTCCCGTTGCCGGTTCAGGCAGTTTTGGCCCCATTGCATCTGGCGAAGGCAACACCTGCGGCATCATTTGCATCAGGCGTTCATTAGCAACGCGATGCACCTCTTCCGGCGTCATCGGGTTGGCCCCGTTACGATCCGCCCCCCACAACAGAAGCAGATAACGTAAACGTTGCAGTCCCGCAGTCGGACGCGCCTGAATCACGGTATATGCGCGCTGGGTATCGAGTTTCACGGAAGAGACAACCGCCACCGGATAACCTTCCGGGAAACGACCGCCCAGACCTGAAGTCACCAATACATCACCAACACGAATGTCAGTATTCGCCGGTAGGTGCTCAAGCTGTAAATCATCAGTACAGCCATTACCCGCCGCGATAACGCGGATATCATTACGCAGCACCTGAATCGGCAGCGCATGGGTCGCGTCGCAGATCAGCAGTACGCGGCTGGTCAATTTTGCGACCGCCACCACCTGGCCGACCACACCTTTATCGCTAATGACTGGCTGGCCTTCGTAAACACCGTTGACACTGCCTTTGTCAATAACAACCTGATCGCTGTACGGATCGTTAACAGTAGAGATAACCTGGGTCACCATCTTCTGTTCGTCCTGACGCAGCGGAGAACCCAGAAGCTCACGCAAGCGCGCGTTCTCCTGTTTATATTGTCCCAGCATCAGCAGATCGCTGTTTTTCAGCAGCAACTCCTGACGTAACGCCCGGTTTTCAAGTTCTAGTTGGTCACGCGAGGCCAGCGTCTGCGATACGCCATCCAGCAATTCACGAGGAGCATTGGAAATAAAGTAGAAAGGACTGACAGCGGTATCCATATAGGTACGGATTTGACTGAAAGTCCCCAGGCGGCTGTCGGCAATAATAATGCCGAGCGCCACCAGCACCGCCAGAATAAGGCGAATCTGTAGCGACGGGCCACGGCTAAAAATTGGCTTCATAAGTTATGCGTATTCTCGTATCAGACCAGGCAGGATAAACAAACGCTTCCCCTGCCTGCATCCGATTACTCTTCGCTGAACAGGTCGCCGCCGTGCATGTCGATCATTTCCAGCGCCTTGCCGCCACCGCGCGCCACACAGGTCAGCGGATCTTCAGCAACAACGACTGGAATGCCGGTTTCTTCCATTAATAAACGGTCAAGGTTACGCAGCAATGCGCCACCGCCAGTGAGCACCATTCCGCGCTCAGAGATGTCGGAAGCCAGTTCCGGCGGACACTGTTCCAGCGCAACCATCACTGCGCTAACGATGCCGGTCAGCGGCTCTTGTAGCGCTTCGAGGATTTCGTTGGAGTTCAGCGTAAAGCCGCGTGGAACACCTTCAGCCAGGTTACGACCACGAACTTCAATTTCACGCACTTCATCGCCCGGATAAGCCGAACCGATTTCGTGTTTAATACGCTCTGCTGTCGCTTCACCGATCAAGGAACCGTAGTTACGACGAACATAGTTGATAATGGCTTCGTCGAAGCGGTCACCGCCGATGCGTACAGAAGAGGAGTAAACCACGCCATTCAGCGAGATTACGGCAACTTCAGTAGTACCACCGCCGATATCAACTACCATGGAACCGGTCGCTTCAGAAACCGGCAGACCGGCGCCAATTGCCGCGGCCATCGGCTCTTCAATCAGGAACACTTCACGGGCGCCAGCGCCCTGCGCGGATTCACGAATTGCGCGGCGTTCAACCTGGGTTGCGCCAACCGGCACACAGACCAGAACGCGCGGGCTTGGACGCATAAAGCTGTTGCTGTGCACTTGCTTAATGAAGTGCTGGAGCATTTTTTCAGTCACGAAGAAGTCAGCGATTACGCCATCTTTCATTGGGCGAATAGCAGCAATATTGCCCGGCGTACGGCCCAGCATCTGCTTCGCGTCATGACCTACTGCAGCCACGCTTTTTGGTGAACCGGCACGATCCTGACGAATGGCCACCACGGAAGGCTCATTCAATACGATGCCTTGTCCTTTTACATAAATGAGGGTATTCGCAGTACCCAAGTCAATGGACAAGTCATTGGAAAACATGCCACGAAATTTTTTCAACATACTAAGGGATAATCCTGAAAGCTGGGGCGGAAAAGAAAATCCGCTTACTTTACCAACCACACGCAGCAGCGACAAGGCGCAAAAATCATCTGCTACGGTGAAAATTAGTGCAGTTCGTTTCCTTTGTTACAAATCTCTGCCTGAGTCCAGATTAGGCTAAATGCGTCAACAGCATTCCTCGCCTGTTTGCAACTGCGTAAGGTCATTCATCTGCATATGTGCTGCAACAATCTGGCGAGCAGATAAGCACACTCCCACGAAACGCAGCGCGCGTTATTCTACGTGAAAACGGATCAAACGGCAGGTTAAACCGAGTATCTTTGTGAATATTTTTTCACGTTAGTATCAAGTGGCTGTGAGGACGCGAAAAAATCCCCCTGGCCACCCAAAACCCCGCGCTGAATCAGGGTCTGCCACTCGCTTCGCGAACGTACGCCAGTCGCGTAAACCTGGGTATTGGTCCCGGAACAGGCTTCTACCATGCTCTGAACCAACAATTGGTTTTCCGTTCGCTTCTCAATATTTCTTACCAGCCCCGGATGAAGCTTGAGTAATTCGACATTCAGTTCTTTGATCCAACTGGTACTTACCAGCGTCAATCCAGCCTGGTTAACGGCAACTCGAACCCCTAAAGCATTCACCAAACGAATGACAGATTGCAAGCGACCGATATGTTGACCAACATCAGCCTCTGCAAGTTCAATAATTATGCGTTTTCGTTGTGATTTTTCACACTGCATCAACGTATCGCGCAGCCAACGCTGGAAACGCGGGCGGATCAACGACTCAACGGTCACCTGAATCGCCAGATTTTCTTGCGGCCAATAGCGTAACAGCGGGATGAGACGACTGATTTGCAGGCGGTCATACTCTTCCGATAAACCAAACTGCAACACCATCGGCATATATTCCGCCGAGCTTACCTCTTCATTACCATCAAAGATGCGACACATAATTTCGCGATGATGAACCTGCCCTTCCCGGGTGACCGCAGGTTTTTGATAAAGCCTGGGACCGCCACGACTCAACATTTGTTCGATTAGCGTACGCCAGCGAACGTTGCCGCGCCCTTTTTCTGGTAATGAGTCATCGTAAATCGCCCAGCTATTACCCCCCTGTAATCCCGCATTACGCGTGGCGGATTCGGCATGGTCCATCACTTGTTCTGTTTCCTGGCCGCTACGCCAGGCACAGATGCCGATATGAATCATATCTTCACGATCGAGCATTTTATTGCTCGGTAAGGTATCAACCGCTTTGATCAACTGCCCGGCAATGCTCTCCGCCTCTTTTAAAGTCCGATGCGGCAACAGCGCGGCAAAATCGCTACGGTGATAGCGCGCCAGCAGTGCACCTGGATAGCGCATCATAAATGTCGACAGCAGATTCGTCAGAGTGAAGAATTGTTCTTCGGCCTGGCTGTGTCCCCACGTGTCGCTCAACATATTGAAATCAGGTAGACGGATCATCATCACGATCCCGTGAGTCCCTACCTTCTCTTGATCTTCCAGCAATGTAGCCAACTGGTTGTCGAAAAAGAGACGGTTATTGAGGCCGGTTTTGATGTCCTGCGCGGCGTAAGAGCGAATCAGCGTATCAAGACGGCTGTGCTGTTCACGCGCATTCTGAATTTCTGAAAGCAGCATATCCAGCGCACTGCTGGTTCCTGGCGGCCATTCATAGATGGAGCCAAGCACATTCGGCCCACGCTCCCCGTTTAAGATACGCGCCGAGCGAGTTTCCAGTAGTTCTTGCCCGGCAAGTTGCCGCTGCAACCAGCGTACTGCAAGGAAGAGCATAATAATAATAAAACCAATTGCCCCAGTGAGCGGCGCGGTGGTCATCAGCGAGTGAAAATAGTTTCCCATCGGGTCCTGATAAACCAGATGTAGCGACATTCCTGGATGTTTAACTAACGGAACGGTCAGTTCGCGAAACAGATCGCTGGTGCCAACAGGGCGGTAACTCCCCTGGCGGGAAAGGGTATAAACCTGTTTGTTATTGTGTAACAGGTCCACGCGAACGATATCTGCTGACATCATCAGTTCACTGATTTGTGGCCTCAGCGAGCTGAAATCAGACGACACCAGATGCGTATCGATCGCCGTCGCCACCGCCTGAACGCGATGGCTAAACTTATACTGAATCGCGTTATAGAAACTTAACGAGCAGCCCATCAAAGTCACAAAGATCGTTAACCCGGTGAGCAGCGTGACAAAGGCCGAAAATTTCGTCGTTAATCTCATCCTTGTGTTAACTCCGATAGTGAGGAAGCGGGCATACTAGCAAATCAGATTTATCTCGCAATTTATTGCGCTTCATCGACTTTGCTTTTCAATTAGCGAGTATAGTCTTCAGAAATTATTTTCCAATCCATCATGCACATGAGGACTTCTTATGCAGGCGTTACTTTTAGAACAGCAGGACGGCAAAACCCTCGCATCTGTACAGACTCTGGACGCAAGTCGCCTGCCGGAAGGCGATGTGACGGTCGATGTCCACTGGTCGAGCCTGAATTATAAAGATGCGCTGGCAATAACCGGTAAAGGAAAAATAATCCGCAATTTTCCGATGATTCCTGGCATCGACTTCGCCGGAACCGTACGCGACAGTGAAGATCCTCGTTTTCATGCTGGTCAAGAAGTGTTACTCACGGGCTGGGGTGTTGGTGAAAATCATTGGGGCGGGCTGGCAGAACAAGCGCGCGTAAAAGGCGACTGGTTGGTTGCCATGCCGCAAGGTCTGGACGCGCGTAAAGCGATGATTATTGGTACTGCTGGGTTTACCGCCATGCTGTGCGTGCTGGCCCTGGAAGATGCCGGTATTCGTCCACAAGATGGCGAAATTGTGGTAACGGGCGCCAGCGGCGGCGTTGGTAGCACTGCCGTGGCGCTGTTGCATAAGTTAGGTTATCAGGTGGTTGCTGTTTCCGGTCGCGAAAGTACCCATGAATATCTGAACAGTTTAGGTGCCAGCCGAATTCTGCCGCGTGATGAATTTGCTGAATCCCGTCCACTTGAAAAACAGCTTTGGGCCGGGGCGATAGACACCGTGGGCGACAAAGTGCTGGCTAAAGTGCTGGCGCAAATGAACTACGGCGGCTGCGTGGCGGCCTGTGGTCTGGCGGGTGGTTTTACTCTGCCAACCACCGTCATGCCATTTATTCTGCGTAACGTTCGCCTGCAGGGCGTGGATTCGGTGATGACGCCACCAGCACGCCGCGCACAAGCCTGGCAGCGTCTGGTTGCCGATTTACCGGAATCATTCTATACCCAGGCGGCAAAAGAGATTTCACTGGCTGACGCACCAAAATTTGCCGAGGCCATTATTAACAATCAGATCCAGGGCCGTACGCTGGTAAAAGTTAACTAAGCGTTAGCATAAAATAATTTACATATCGTTAACGAATTTTAGCGGCACTTTGACATTCTCCCTGCCATAGTAATCATGAGCATACCGGGAGTCTGTTATGAAAAAAATTCGTCAACTTACAGAAGCCGATGTCACTGCTGAATCGGCTTTTTTTATGCAACGTCGGCAAGTTTTGAAAGCATTAGGCATCAGCGCCGCCGCCCTCTCTATACCAAATGCCGCCCACGCGGATTTACTTGGCTGGTTCAAAGGGAACGATCGCCCGCCCGCGCCTGCCGGAAAACCCCTGGAGTTCAGCAAGCCTGCTGCCTGGCAAAATAACCTGCCACTGACACCGGAAGATAAAGTTTCCGGCTACAACAATTTCTATGAATTTGGGTTGGATAAAGCAGATCCCGCCGCGAATGCTGGCAGCCTGAAAACCGATCCGTGGACGTTGAAAATCAGTGGTGAAGTCAGTAAACCGTTAACCCTCGACCACGATGCGCTAACCCGTCGATTCCCGTTAGAAGAGCGGATTTACCGGATGCGCTGCGTGGAAGCGTGGTCGATGGTGGTGCCGTGGATTGGTTTTCCGCTGCATAAACTGCTGGCGCTGGCAGAGCCGACCAGCAACGCGAAGTACGTCGCTTTCGAAACAATTTATGCACCGGAACAAATGCCCGGCCAGCAGGACAGGTTTATCGGCGGCGGCCTGAAATATCCCTATGTAGAAGGATTACGTCTCGACGAAGCAATGCATCCGCTCACACTGATGACCGTCGGCGTCTACGGCAAGGCGCTACCGCCGCAAAATGGCGCGCCGATACGCCTGATTGTGCCATGGAAATATGGCTTTAAAGGCATCAAGTCGATAGTGAGCATTAAGCTGACCCGAGAACGCCCACCAACCACCTGGAATCTTTCGGCCCCCAACGAATACGGCTTTTACGCCAACGTTAATCCGCATGTTGATCACCCTCGCTGGTCGCAGGCCACTGAGCGATTTATCGGTTCAGGTGGCATCCTGGATGTGCAACGCCAGCCGACACTGCTATTTAACGGCTACGCCGATGAAGTCGCGTCACTTTATCGCGGACTGGATCTACGGGAGAACTTCTAAGTGCGTTTGACTGCAAAACAGGTTACCTGGCTGAAATTTTGCCTGCATCTTGCCGGATTTTTGCCGTTTGTCTGGCTGGTTTGGGCAATCAATCATGGCGGGCTAAGTGCCGACCCGGTGAAAGATATTCAGCATTTTACCGGTCGGACTGCGCTGAAATTTTTATTGGCGACGTTGTTAATTACCCCGCTGGCGCGCTACGCTAAGCAGCCATTATTGATACGCACCCGCCGCCTGTTAGGTTTATGGTGTTTCGCCTGGGCGACGCTGCACTTAACCAGTTATGCATTGCTGGAACTTGGCGTGAACAACCTGGCATTGTTCGGTCAGGAATTAATCACCCGACCTTATTTAACCCTGGGTATTATCAGTTGGTTGATTTTGCTTGCTTTAGCATTCACGTCTACACAAGCGATGCAGCGAAAACTAGGCAAACACTGGCAACAGTTGCATAACTTCGTCTATCTTGTCGCGATCCTGGCCCCCATACATTATCTGTGGTCAGTGAAGGTTATCTCACCGCAGCCGCTCATCTACGCCGGGCTGGCATTATTGCTTTTAGCCTTACGTTATAAGAAGTTCCGTCAATGGTGGCGCTAATTTCGTGAACTGTGCGGCTTATTGCAAATTACGCGACGTTGAAAGTTATTTACATGTTAGCTGTTGATTATCTTCCCTGATAAGACCAGTATTTAGCTGCCATTTGCTACGAAATCGTTATAATGTGCGACCTCGTTCTCCCTGAGGCAGCTTTTAAACTGCTGAAAAGGTGACAATGGCGCAACGAAGGTATATTTTGTTTTTTGCCGGAGGATAGCAGCAAATCGCTGCACAATGTCCGTCAAGTCTCACATTGACACTCTGGGGCAAAATAGACCGGCGTCCCGGCCTGCTGGAATTTACCGCTATGCATACAGCTGTCGGGGCATACGCTTTACAGACGGCGGTGAAACGCCTGTCACAATCACACTAAACAAAGAGTACGGAACCCACTCATGGATATTCGTAAGATTAAAAAACTGATCGAGCTGGTTGAAGAATCAGGCATCTCTGAACTGGAAATTTCTGAAGGCGAAGAGTCAGTACGCATCAGCCGTGCAGCACCTGCCGCAAGTTTCCCGATGATGCAACAAGCTTACGCTGCACCAATGATGCAGCAGCCAGCTCAATCTAACGCAGCCGCTCCGGCGACCGTTCCTTCCATGGAAGCGCCAGCAGCAGCGGAAATCAGTGGTCACATCGTACGTTCCCCAATGGTTGGTACTTTCTACCGCACCCCAAGCCCGGACGCGAAAGCGTTCATCGAAGTGGGTCAGAAAGTGAACGTGGGCGATACCCTGTGCATCGTTGAAGCCATGAAAATGATGAACCAGATCGAAGCAGACAAATCCGGTACTGTGAAAGCAATTCTGGTCGAAAGTGGACAACCGGTAGAATTTGACGAGCCGCTGGTCGTCATCGAGTAACGAGGCGAACATGCTGGATAAAATTGTTATTGCCAACCGCGGCGAGATTGCATTGCGTATTCTTCGTGCCTGTAAAGAACTGGGCATCAAGACTGTCGCTGTGCACTCCAGCGCGGATCGCGATCTAAAACACGTATTACTGGCAGATGAAACGGTCTGTATCGGCCCTGCTCCGTCAGTAAAAAGTTATCTGAACATCCCGGCAATCATCAGCGCCGCTGAAATCACCGGCGCAGTAGCAATCCATCCGGGTTACGGCTTCCTTTCCGAGAACGCCAACTTTGCCGAGCAGGTTGAACGCTCCGGCTTTATCTTCATCGGCCCGAAAGCAGAAACCATTCGCCTGATGGGCGACAAAGTATCCGCAATCGCCGCGATGAAAAAAGCTGGCGTTCCTTGCGTACCAGGTTCTGACGGCCCGCTGGGCGACGATATGGATAAAAACCGCGCCATTGCTAAACGCATTGGTTATCCGGTAATTATCAAAGCCTCCGGCGGCGGCGGCGGTCGTGGTATGCGCGTAGTGCGCGGCGATGCTGAACTGGCGCAATCTATCTCCATGACTCGTGCGGAAGCGAAAGCTGCTTTCAGCAACGATATGGTTTACATGGAGAAATACCTGGAAAATCCTCGCCACGTCGAGATTCAGGTGCTGGCTGACGGTCAGGGCAACGCTATCTATCTGGCGGAACGTGACTGCTCCATGCAGCGCCGCCACCAGAAAGTGGTCGAAGAAGCGCCAGCACCGGGCATTACCCCGGAACTGCGTCGCTACATCGGCGAACGTTGCGCTAAAGCGTGTGTTGATATCGGCTATCGCGGTGCAGGTACATTCGAGTTCCTGTTCGAAAACGGCGAGTTCTATTTCATCGAAATGAACACCCGTATTCAGGTAGAACACCCGGTTACTGAAATGATCACTGGCGTTGACCTGATCAAAGAACAGCTGCGTATCGCTGCCGGTCAGCCGCTGTCTATCAAGCAAGAAGAAGTTCACGTTCGCGGCCATGCGGTAGAGTGCCGTATCAACGCCGAAGATCCGAACACCTTCCTGCCAAGCCCGGGCAAAATCACCCGTTTCCACGCACCAGGCGGTTTTGGCGTACGTTGGGAGTCTCATATCTACGCGGGCTACACCGTGCCGCCGTACTATGACTCAATGATCGGTAAGCTGATTTGCTACGGTGAAAACCGTGACGTGGCAATTGCACGCATGAAGAATGCACTGCAGGAGCTGATCATCGACGGTATCAAAACCAACGTTGATCTGCAGATCCGCATCATGAATGACGAGAACTTCCAGCATGGTGGCACTAACATCCACTATCTGGAGAAAAAACTCGGTCTTCAGGAAAAATAAGACTGCAAAAGCGTCAAAAGGCCGGATTTTCCGGCCTTTTTTATTACTGGGGATCGACAACCCCCATAAGGTACAATCCCCGCTTTCTTCACCCATCAGGGACAAAAAATGGACACTCGTTTTGTTCAGGCCCATAAAGAGGCGCGCTGGGCGCTGGGGCTGACCCTTTTGTATCTGGCGGTATGGTTAGTAGCTGCTTACTTACCTGGCGTTGCCCCCGGTTTTACCGGCTTTCCGCGCTGGTTTGAGATGGCCTGCATCCTGACGCCGCTGCTGTTTATTGGACTATGCTGGGCGATGGTGAAATTTATCTATCGCGATATCCCGTTGGAGGATGACGATGCAGCTTGAAGTGATTCTACCGCTGGTCGCCTATCTGGTGGTGGTGTTCGGTATCTCTGTTTATGCGATGCGTAAACGGAGCACCGGCACCTTCCTCAATGAGTATTTCCTCGGCAGCCGTTCCATGGGCGGTATTGTGCTGGCGATGACGCTCACCGCGACCTATATCAGTGCCAGTTCGTTTATCGGCGGGCCTGGCGCTGCTTATAAATACGGCCTGGGTTGGGTATTGCTGGCGATGATTCAGCTTCCTGCAGTCTGGCTTTCGCTCGGTATACTCGGCAAGAAGTTCGCGATTCTTGCGCGCCGCTACAATGCGGTGACGCTGAACGATATGCTGTTTGCCCGCTACCAGAGTCGTCTTCTGGTGTGGCTGGCGAGTTTGAGTTTGCTGGTTGCGTTCGTTGGTGCGATGACCGTGCAGTTTATCGGCGGTGCGCGTCTGCTGGAAACCGCGGCGGGTATTCCTTATGAAACCGGGCTGCTGATTTTCGGTATCAGTATTGCGTTATATACCGCCTTTGGCGGCTTTCGCGCCAGTGTGCTGAACGACACCATGCAAGGTCTGGTGATGCTGGTTGGCACCATTGTGCTGCTGGTCGGCGTGGTACATGCCGCTGGCGGCTTAAGCAACGCGGTAGAGACGCTGCAAACCATCGATCCACAGCTGGTTACGCCACAAGGTGCTGACGATATTCTGTCACCTGCCTTTATGACATCGTTCTGGGTACTGGTGTGCTTTGGCGTTATTGGCCTGCCGCATACTGCGGTGCGCTGTATCTCTTATAAAGACAGCAAAGCAGTGCATCGGGGGATCATCATCGGAACGATTGTAGTCGCAATCCTGATGTTCGGTATGCACCTGGCCGGAGCGTTAGGTCGGGCGGTGATCCCCGATCTCACCGTACCGGATCTGGTGATCCCGACGTTAATGGTAAAAGTGCTGCCACCGTTTGCTGCCGGGATCTTCCTGGCTGCACCGATGGCCGCGATCATGTCGACGATCAACGCCCAGTTGCTGCAAAGTTCCGCTACGATCATTAAAGATCTCTATCTGAATATCCGTCCGGATCAAATGCAAAACGAGACGCGTCTGAAGCGGATGTCGGCGGTGATTACGTTGATTCTCGGCGCGTTGCTGCTGCTTGCCGCCTGGAAGCCGCCAGAAATGATCATCTGGCTGAATTTGCTGGCCTTCGGTGGGCTGGAAGCCGTTTTCCTATGGCCGCTGGTGCTGGGTCTTTACTGGGAACGCGCCAACGCCAAAGGTGCGCTAAGTGCGATGATCGTTGGCGGCGTGCTGTATGCCGTGCTCGCGACCCTGAATATTCAGTACCTGGGCTTCCACCCTATCGTGCCCTCGTTACTGCTAAGTTTGCTGGCTTTCCTGGTCGGAAACCGTTTCGGTACTTCCGTCTCGCAAGCTACCGTTTTGACTACTGATAAATAAAGAGTTTTGCCATGCCTTGGATCCAACTGAAACTGAACACCACCGGCGCGAACGCTGAAGATCTTAGCGATGCGCTGATGGAAGCGGGTGCCGTGTCCATTACTTTTCAGGATACCCACGATACGCCGGTGTTTGAGCCGCTGCCGGGCGAAACGCGCCTGTGGGGCGACACCGATGTGATTGGTCTGTTCGATGCTGAAACCGACATGAATGAAGTCGTGGCGATTCTGGAGAATCATCCGCTGCTCGGCGCAGGCTTCGCGCACAAAATCGAACAACTGGAAGATAAAGACTGGGAGCGCGAATGGATGGATAATTTCCACCCAATGCGCTTTGGCGAACGTCTGTGGATCTGCCCAAGCTGGCGTGATGTGCCAGACGAAAACGCCGTCAACGTGATGTTAGACCCGGGCCTGGCGTTTGGTACGGGGACTCATCCAACCACCTCTCTGTGCCTGCAATGGCTCGACAGCCTCGATTTAACCGGTAAAACGGTCATCGATTTTGGCTGTGGATCCGGCATTCTGGCAATCGCGGCGCTGAAACTGGGCGCAGCAAAAGCCATTGGTATTGATATCGATCCGCAGGCCATTCAGGCCAGCCGCGACAACGCCGAACGTAATGGCGTTTCTGACCGTCTGGAACTCTACTTACCCAAAGATCAGCCTGAAGCGATGAAAGCCGACGTGGTGGTCGCTAACATCCTCGCAGGCCCGTTACGTGAACTGGCACCGTTAATCAGCGTCCTGCCGGTTTCAGGCGGCTTGCTGGGCCTTTCCGGTATTCTGGCAAGCCAGGCGGAGAGCGTTTGTGAAGCTTATGCCGACAGCTTCGTTCTGGACCCGGTCGTGGAAAAAGAAGAGTGGTGTCGCATTACTGGTCGTAAGAATTAACCGCCAGAATGCGGCATAGTGATGTAGAGAGAAGTGCGAGCAACGTCACAAAAGGCACGTAATTTTGCTGATTATTTAGGCAAATTTGCGTGCCAAAATTTTCATTCATAAAGAAAAATTGAGAACTTACTCAAATTTCTTTGAGTGCGAATTTTAATCACTTATTTCTAATGTGATGATTTTTATGATTAATTATTCCGCCGAGTTCATTTTAAATGCAATTCTTTGATCCATCTCAGAGGATTGGTCAAAGTTTGGCCTTTCATCTCGTGCAAAAAATGCGTAATATACGCCGCCTTGCAGTCACAGTATGGTCATTTCTTAACTCATGCGCATCGGACAATATCAGCTCAGAAATCGCCTGATCGCAGCGCCCATGGCTGGCATTACAGACAGACCTTTTCGGACGTTGTGCTACGAGATGGGAGCCGGATTGACAGTATCCGAGATGATGTCTTCTAACCCTCAGGTTTGGGAAAGCGACAAATCTCGTTTACGGATGGTGCACATTGATGAACCCGGTATTCGCACCGTGCAAATTGCCGGTAGCGATCCGAAAGAAATGGCAGATGCAGCACGTATTAACGTGGAAAGCGGTGCCCAGATTATTGATATCAATATGGGTTGCCCGGCTAAAAAAGTGAATCGCAAGCTTGCAGGTTCAGCCCTCTTGCAGTACCCGGATGTCGTTAAATCGATCCTTACCGAGGTCGTCAATGCAGTGGACGTTCCTGTTACCCTGAAGATTCGCACCGGCTGGGCGCCGGAACACCGTAACTGCGAAGAGATTGCCCAACTGGCTGAAGACTGTGGCATTCAGGCTCTGACCATTCATGGCCGTACACGCGCCTGTTTGTTCAATGGAGAAGCTGAATACGACAGTATTCGGGCAGTTAAGCAGAAAGTTTCCATTCCGGTTATCGCGAATGGCGACATTACTGACCCGCTTAAAGCCAGAGCTGTGCTCGACTATACAGGGGCGGATGCTCTGATGATAGGCCGCGCAGCTCAGGGAAGACCCTGGATCTTTCGGGAAATCCAGCATTATCTGGACACTGGGGAGTTGCTGCCCCCGCTGCCTTTGGCAGAGGTTAAGCGCTTGCTTTGCGCGCACGTTCGGGAACTGCATGACTTTTATGGTCCGGCAAAAGGGTACCGAATTGCACGTAAACACGTTTCCTGGTATCTCCAGGAACACGCTCCAAATGACCAGTTTCGGCGCACATTCAACGCCATTGAGGATGCCAGCGAACAGCTGGAGGCGTTGGAGGCATACTTCGAAAATTTTGCGTAAACAGAAATAAAGAGCTGACAGAACTATGTTCGAACAACGCGTAAATTCTGACGTACTGACCGTTTCTACCGTTAACTCTCAGGATCAGGTAACCCAAAAACCCCTGCGTGACTCGGTTAAACAGGCACTGAAGAACTATTTTGCTCAACTGAACGGTCAGGATGTTAATGACCTCTATGAGCTGGTACTGGCTGAAGTAGAACAGCCCCTGTTGGACATGGTGATGCAATACACCCGTGGTAACCAGACCCGTGCTGCGCTGATGATGGGCATCAACCGTGGTACGCTGCGTAAAAAATTGAAAAAGTACGGCATGAACTAATTCAGGTTAGCTAATTGCTTGATTAAAAGGCGCTACTCGGCATGGGGAAGCGCCTTTTTTATAGGTGTCGCAAAGGGAGTGACCATGAGAACAGGATGTGAACCCACCAGGTTTGGCGACAATACAAAGACCATTATCCACGGTGATGCATTAGCTGAACTTAAAAAGATACCCGCAGAAAGTGTCGATCTAATCTTTGCTGACCCGCCTTATAACATCGGTAAAAATTTCGATGGCCTGATCGAAGCGTGGAAAGAAGATCTGTTTATTAACTGGCTATTTGAAGTGATTACAGAGTGCCACCGCGTTCTGAAAAAACAGGGCAGCATGTACATCATGAACAGCACGGAAAACATGCCCTTTATTGACCTCCAGTGCCGCCAGCTTTTTACCATCAAAAGTCGCATCGTCTGGTCGTATGACAGCTCCGGCGTTCAGGCAAAAAAATATTACGGCTCCATGTATGAACCCATCCTGATGATGGTGAAAGACGCAAAGAACTACACATTTAACAGCGATGCTATTCTGGTAGAAGCCAAAACCGGAGCACAGCGTGCATTAATCGACTATCGCAAAAATCCCCCACAACCTTACAATCATCAAAAAGTGCCAGGTAACGTCTGGGATTTTCCACGCGTACGTTATTTGATGGATGAATATGAAAACCATCCGACGCAAAAGCCTGAAGCTTTACTGAAGCGCATTATTCTCGCCTCTTCTAACCCTGGCGATGTCGTTCTCGATCCGTTTGCTGGTAGCTTCACCACCGGTGCCGTCGCCATCGCGACCGGGCGAAAATTCATTGGTATTGAGATTAACAGCGAGTACATCAAGATAGGGCTACGCCGACTGGAAGTCGCGTCAAATTACTCCATGGAAGAGCTGGCGAAAGTGAAAAAAAGAAAGACCGGCAACCTGTCAAAACGAAGCCGGATCAGCGAAGTTGACCCCACTCTCATTGCAAAGTAAAGGAAGTGTAAGCCTGGTTTTCAGATTATTCATTTCGTGTATATTTCCTGCCAGACTTGGTTAAACATGCACAGGCTCAGGTAATGATTCGCAAGTATTGGTGGCTCGTCGTTTTCGCTGTCTCCGTTTTTCTGTTTGATACCTTACTGATGCAGTGGATTGAACTACTGGCAACAGAAACAGACAAATGTCGCAATATGAACTCGGTTAATCCGCTAAAACTGGTTAACTGTGACGAACTGGATTTTCACAATAGAATGTAACTTTATACGATACCTAATTCATTTGTTTTATGAATTAATTTCGTTATGTTTTCATCTGGCATAAACATTCTTAATACATTATCGACTAATGCGGGTGCTTGTTTATAAAGATCGTAACCCGCTATATTCATTAACCAGTTTTGAACAATACCGCTGAAGGCGCCATCAATAATAATCATTACGACGTCTAAGTCGAGGCTTTTAGCTATATCCCCCTGTTGCTGACATGCTTGTAATACTTCACGCAGAATCTGTGGATTAAAGCCCATCTTTTCACGTATTACTGCCTCGGCCAGCATTTCATCACTAAATTCACACTTGTGATATAAGATTTGCAGTAACGCCTGCTGGCGGGGAATTTCGGCAATATATTGCAAGCCAACAATCAGTTTTTCACGCAATTGCAGGAAAGGATCATGTTCTAACCCTTCCGTTAAACGTTCCTGGATTAACTCACGCAATGAAGGCTGTTGCAGCCACATCTCGTTAAACAGTTGAGCCTTGTTTTCGAAGTGCCAGTAGATTGCGCCACGCGTGACGTTGGCGGCGTCGGCGATGTCATTGAGCGTCGTCTTGCTTACGCCATACTGCGCAAACTGGGCGATGGCAGTTTCAATCAGTTCTTGCCTGGTCTTCAGGGCTTCAGCTTTGGTTCTTTTTGCCATGATTAATCATTCAGGGAATAAATGTATTCGACATAAGGGAAACAACGAGAAGTAATGTATCACCTAATTTTTATTTATACGAGAAACCAATTCCCGTCTGCTATCAATCGTCAAATAATCAAAGTCTATTGTTTGACGATAATATATTTAATTAATAAATGTATATTTCACTTTGCGTTAAAATGCTTCCATTCTTTTCAACTCACATCAAATGAGAACATTAGAATATTAATCTATTTTTGTGTTTACGTGCCTTGAATAGCGACTATTCATAACTATTCCTTACATCGCCGGACGATAATTTGTAGGATAGCGAACTGTATTTTTATTTCTGCGAGTTAACGCGTTGCCTTTTTCTGGCTAATAACGCGCTTTTGGTTTTTTGAGGAATAGTAATGACGAAACATGCCAGGTTTTTCCTCCTGCCCTCCTTTATCATGATCTCCGCAGCGTTAATTGCGGGTTGTAACGATAAGGGAGAAGAGAAAGCTCACGTCGGTGAACCGCAGGTTACCGTTCATGTTGTGAATACTGCCCCGTTAGAAGTTAAAACTGAATTACCAGGCCGTACTAATGCTTTCCGTATTGCCGAGGTTCGCCCACAGGTTAGCGGGATAGTGCTGAATCGTAATTTCACTGAAGGCAGCGATGTGCAAGCTGGCCAGTCCCTGTACCAGATCGATCCAGCCACTTATCAGGCAAGTTATGACAGCGCGAAAGGCGACCTGGCGAAAAGCGAAGCTGCCGCATCCATCGCGCATTTGACGGTAAAACGTTATGTTCCGCTTGTGGGTACGAAATACATCAGCCAGCAGGAGTACGATCAGGCGATTGCTGATGCTCGTCAGGCCGATGCTACCGTCATAGCCGCAAAAGCCACGGTCGAAAGCGCCCGCATCAATCTCGCTTATACCAAAGTGACTGCGCCAATTAGCGGGCGTATCGGCAAATCTTCGGTGACCGAAGGTGCTCTCGTCACTAACGGGCAAACGACCGAACTGGCGACTGTCCAGCAACTCGATCCTATCTATGTCGATGTGACCCAATCCAGCAACGACTTCATGAGACTCAAGCAGTCCGTAGAGCAAGGTAGTTTGCATAAGGAAAACGCCACCAGCAACGTAGAGCTGGTCATGGAAAACGGTCAAACCTATCCCCTGAAAGGCACGCTGCAATTCTCTGATGTAACCGTTGATGAAAGCACCGGCTCCATTACCCTGCGCGCGGTTTTCCCTAACCCGCAACACACGCTTCTGCCAGGTATGTTTGTGCGCGCACGGATTGATGAAGGTGTACAACCTGACGCTATTCTTATCCCGCAACAGGGAGTTAGCCGCACGCCGCGTGGTGACGCTACCGTGCTGATTGTTAATGATAAAAGCCAGGTTGAGGCGCGTCCTGTTGTCGCCAGCCAGGCCATTGGCGATAAATGGCTGATTAGCGAAGGACTAAAAGCGGGTGATCAGGTCATTGTCAGCGGCCTGCAAAAAGCACGCCCGGGAGAGCAGGTTAAAGCCACTACCGATACCCCCGCAGATACTGCGTCGAAGTAAGGCAATCTGATATGGCAAACTTTTTTATTCGACGACCAATATTTGCATGGGTGCTGGCCATTATTCTGATGATGGCGGGCGTACTGGCGATCCTACAATTGCCCGTCGCCCAGTATCCAACCATTGCCCCGCCCGCTGTTTCTGTGTCGGCAAACTATCCGGGCGCTGATGCGCAAACCGTGCAGGATACGGTGACACAGGTTATCGAACAGAATATGAACGGCATCGATAATCTGATGTATATGTCCTCCACCAGCGATTCAGCCGGTAGCGTGACAATTACTCTCACCTTCCAGTCCGGGACCGATCCAGACATCGCGCAAGTGCAGGTACAAAACAAACTTCAACTCGCCACACCGCTACTGCCGCAGGAAGTCCAGCAACAGGGGATAAGTGTCGAGAAATCAAGTAGCAGCTTTTTGATGGTGGCTGGTTTTGTTTCTGATAACCCAAGTACCACGCAAGACGATATTTCCGACTACATCGCCTCTAACGTCAAAGATACCATTAGCCGTCTGAACGGCGTTGGCGACGTACAACTGTTCGGTGCTCAGTACGCTATGCGTATCTGGCTCGATGCCGATCTGCTGAACAAATATAAACTCACATCGGTTGATGTTATTAACCAGTTGAAAGTACAGAACGACCAGATTGCGGCCGGTCAGTTAGGCGGCACGCCGGCATTACCAGGACAGCAGCTAAACGCGTCGATTATTGCCCAGACACGGTTAAAAGATCCGGAAGAGTTCGGCAAAGTCACCCTGCGCGTGAACAGCGACGGTTCGGTAGTGCGGCTGAAAGATGTCGCACGGATTGAACTCGGTGGTGAAAACTATAACGTTATCGCCCGTATCAACGGCAAACCCGCGGCTGGCCTCGGTATTAAACTGGCAACGGGAGCTAACGCACTTGATACCGCAAAAGCCATCAAGGCCAAACTGGCAGAATTGCAGCCGTTCTTCCCACAGGGAATGAAGGTTCTTTACCCTTATGACACCACGCCTTTCGTCCAGCTTTCTATCCAGGAAGTGGTGAAAACGCTGTTCGAAGCCATTATCCTGGTATTCCTGGTGATGTATCTGTTCTTGCAGAACATGCGGGCGACATTGATACCCACCATTGCTGTACCTGTCGTGTTGTTAGGGACGTTTGCCATACTCGCCGCTTTTGGTTACTCCATCAATACGCTAACGATGTTCGGGATGGTACTTGCCATCGGGCTTCTTGTTGATGATGCGATAGTCGTTGTAGAGAACGTCGAGCGCGTAATGATGGAGGATAAACTCCCCCCCAGAGAAGCGACGGAAAAATCGATGTCGCAAATCCAGGGTGCGCTGGTAGGTATCGCGATGGTACTGTCGGCGGTGTTTATTCCGATGGCATTCTTCGGTGGCTCAACAGGGGCAATTTATCGACAGTTCTCTATCACTATTGTTTCAGCAATGGCGCTTTCAGTACTGGTTGCGCTGATTCTCACCCCCGCGTTATGTGCAACATTGCTGAAACCAGTCTCTGCCGAGCATCACGAAAATAAGGGTGGTTTCTTCGGCTGGTTTAACACCACTTTCGATCATAGCGTTAATCACTACACCAATAGCGTTGGCAAAATCCTCGGTTCCACAGGGCGATATTTACTGATCTATGCGCTGATTGTCGCCGGAATGGTAGTGCTGTTTTTACGCCTCCCTTCTTCTTTCTTGCCGGAAGAAGATCAGGGTGTCTTCCTGACCATGATCCAACTGCCCGCTGGCGCGACGCAAGAGCGGACACAAAAAGTACTGGATGAAGTGACGGATTACTATCTGAAGAACGAGAAGGCGAACGTTGAAAGTGTCTTTACAGTCAATGGATTTAGCTTCAGCGGTCAGGCGCAAAACGCCGGGATGGCCTTTGTCAGCCTTAAACCGTGGGAAGAGCGCAGTGGCGAAGAAAATAGCGCGGAAGCGGTAATCCAACGTGCCAAAATGGAACTGAGTAAAATCCGCGACGGTTTTGTCATTCCATTCAATATGCCAGCCATTGTTGAACTGGGTACGGCAACAGGTTTCGACTTTGAGTTAATCGATCAGGCGGGTCTTGGTCACGATGCCTTAACCCATGCCCGCAACCAATTGCTTGGCATGGCGGCGCAACATCCTGAAAGCTTAGTCAGTGTGCGCCCCAATGGCCTGGAAGATACTGCGCAGTTCAAACTTGAAGTTGACCAGGAAAAAGCACAGGCATTAGGCGTTTCGCTTTCTGACATTAATCAGACCATTTCTACGGCGTTAGGCGGGACGTATGTCAACGACTTCATCGACCGTGGCCGCGTGAAAAAAGTATATGTTCAGGCGGATGCCAAATTCCGTATGCTGCCAGAAGATGTCGATAAACTTTATGTCCGCAGTGCCAACGGCGAAATGGTGCCATTCTCCACCTTTACCACTTCACATTGGGTATATGGTTCTCCGCGTCTGGAACGCTACAACGGTCTACCTTCTATGGAGATTCAGGGGGAGGCCGCGCCAGGCACCAGTTCCGGCGATGCGATGTCGCTAATGGAAAGCCTCGCCTCACAACTACCTAACGGAATCGGTTATGACTGGACGGGTATGTCGTATCAGGAACGCTTGTCAGGCAACCAGGCCCCTGCTCTGGTAGCCATTTCATTCGTGGTCGTTTTCCTGTGCCTTGCAGCGCTCTATGAAAGCTGGTCAATTCCTGTCTCGGTTATGTTGGTCGTGCCGTTAGGGATTGTCGGCGTGCTGCTGGCGGCGACACTCTTTAATCAAAAAAATGACGTTTATTTTATGGTGGGCTTGTTAACGACAATTGGCTTATCAGCTAAAAACGCTATTTTGATTGTTGAGTTCGCCAAAGACCTGATGGAGAAAGAGGGGAAAGGTGTTATTGAAGCAACGCTGATGGCCGTACGTATGCGTCTTCGTCCGATTCTGATGACATCACTCGCCTTTATTCTCGGCGTATTGCCGCTGGCTATCAGTAATGGTGCGGGAAGCGGCGCGCAGAACGCAGTAGGGATTGGAGTCATGGGCGGCATGATTTCCGCAACATTACTGGCAATCTTCTTCGTCCCTGTGTTCTTTGTGGTGATCCGCCGTTGCTTTAAAGGGTAAATTTAAAACACAAAGGCGTCTTCGGACGCCTTTTTAATTTGCAGTTAAAACTATAAAAATTAATGAGTTAATGATTCACTAACTTTTGAATTGAGTGCATTCATTCTTTCTCCCTTCATTATTTTTACAATTAACATAATTTGTCATTATTCATCTCGCAAGAATTATAACTCCCGGTGATAAAATGGAATTCAGTACGTTAATAAGAAAGTTAGCTTATTAAGCGGTAGCGTTATTACTGAGGTAACACCATGAAAAGATTAATTCCTGTCGCATTGCTCACCGCATTGCTGGCGGGCTGCGCTCACGATTCACCCTGCGTTCCGGTTTATGACGATCAGGGCCGTCTGGTTCACACCAATACCTGTATGAAAGGTACGACTCAGGATAACTGGGAAACTGCCGGGGCTATTGCTGGCGGGGCAGCGGCTGTTGCTGGCCTGACGATGGGGATCATCGCTCTGTCGAAATAACTGAACAGGGCGCGGAGTTCCGCGCTCTGTTTAACGGTACAGAATCTCACCGTAAGATAAAATACAACTATATTCGGCTAGCTTATTCCCTTTTAATTTAGCATTTTATTTCGAACCGTCGAAATAACACATCCATTAGTTTTTACCCTCATTTAAAACACATGCTCACGCTAACAATCATTATCCTGCTTAGTAAAATGCGAATAAATATTTTGCGCTAAAATGTGGCGTATGTTTCATTTTCGCACCATTGCGGGGCGATGTTTTTATTATTTCCTGTCTACACTCAGCTTATTGCGACACGGAATCGTGCGCAAAAACTGGCACTACTTTTGCTTATAAAAGGATGGCCACAGACAGGTAAAAGACGTTTCCCAAACGTCCTATAACGATAATTTTCGCCTCACAGGAAGCATTATGAAAAAGATGATGATAGCCACACTGGCTGCCGCCAGCGTGCTGCTTGCCGTTGCAAATCAGGCGCATGCTGGCGCGACACTTGATGCCGTAAAGAATAAAGGGTTTGTGCAATGCGGGATCAGTGACGGATTACCTGGATTCTCTTATGCCGATGCAGACGGTAAGTTTTCAGGTATTGATGTAGATGTTTGTCGTGGTGTTGCCGCTGCTGTATTTGGCGACGACACGAAAGTGAAATATACCCCACTCACAGCAAAAGAACGCTTCACCGCTTTACAGTCAGGAGAAGTGGATTTGCTCTCCCGTAATACGACCTGGACTTCATCCCGCGACGCAGGAATGGGAATGGTATTTACTGGCGTCACTTATTACGACGGCATTGGCTTCCTGACGCACGATAAAGCGGGATTAAAAAGCGCGAAAGAACTGGATGGCGCAACCGTCTGTATTCAGGCGGGGACTGATACCGAACTTAACGTCGCCGATTACTTCAAGGCAAACAATATGAAGTACACGCCAGTGACTTTCGATCGCTCTGACGAATCAGCAAAGGCTCTGGAATCTGGCCGCTGCGATACGCTGGCCTCGGATCAGTCGCAACTGTATGCCCTGCGGATCAAATTAAGTAATCCTGCCGAATGGATTGTCCTGCCAGAAGTTATCTCTAAAGAACCGCTTGGTCCGGTCGTCCGTCGTGGCGATGATGAATGGTTCTCTATTGTGCGCTGGACGCTTTTCGCCATGCTGAATGCTGAAGAGATGGGCGTTAACTCGCAAAACGTTGATGAAAAAGCGGCTAATCCAGCTACGCCTGATATGGCGCATCTGCTGGGTAAAGAGGGCGATTACGGCAAGGATCTGAAGCTGGATAATAAATGGGCTTACAACATCATCAAACAGGTGGGTAACTACTCGGAAATTTTTGAGCGTAATGTAGGTTCAGAAAGCCCGCTGAAAATTAAACGTGGGCAAAATAATCTCTGGAATAACGGCGGTATTCAGTACGCGCCGCCCGTGCGTTAAGTCGGTGTGAGGTAACGGGCGTCGCTACGGCGGCGCTCTCTTCAGCGTTATGGTTTCCGAGGTTTATATGCCCCATCGCCGCTCAACCGTTAAAGGCTCACTCTCCTTTAGCAACCCTACGGTTCGCGCCTGGTTATTCCAGATCCTCGCCGTTGTTGCCGTCGTCGGCATTGTTGGTTGGTTATTTCACAACACCGTGACGAATCTAAACAATCGCGGCATTACATCAGGATTTGCCTTTCTGGATCGCGGCGCAGGCTTCGGGATCGTCCAGCATTTGATCGATTACCAGCAGGGCGATACCTACGGACGCGTTTTTATTGTCGGCTTACTCAATACGCTACTGGTTTCAGCATTGTGTATCGTATTCGCATCTGTCCTGGGCTTCTTTATCGGTCTGGCGCGACTTTCGGATAACTGGCTGCTACGAAAGCTTTCCACAATTTATATTGAGATCTTCCGTAATATTCCCCCGCTACTGCAAATCTTCTTCTGGTACTTTGCCGTGTTGCGCAATTTGCCCGGACCGCGACAGGCAGTGAGTGCGTTTGATCTCGCCTTTTTGAGCAATCGTGGGCTCTATATTCCGTCGCCGCAGCTGGGAGATGGATTTATTGCGTTTATCCTGACTGTTGTTATTGCTATAGCCATTTCTGTTGGACTATTCCGTTTTAATAAAACGCACCAGATAAAGACCGGACAACTGCGACGAACCTGGCCTTGCGCCGTTGTGTTGCTCACTGGTTTACCTTTACTGGCGCAATGGCTTTTTGGTGCGGCACTGCACTGGGATGTTCCGGCGCTACGAGGGTTTAACTTCCGCGGCGGGATGGTGCTTATCCCTGAGCTGGCAGCCTTAACATTGGCGCTTTCAGTTTATACATCTGCATTTATCGCCGAGATTATTCGCGCCGGGATCCAAGCAGTGCCTTATGGTCAACATGAAGCTGCCCGCTCGCTGGGATTGCCCAACCCAGTTACGCTACGCCAGGTGATCATTCCACAAGCGCTTCGAGTAATTATTCCACCACTTACCAGCCAGTATCTCAACATCGTCAAAAACTCCTCTCTTGCCGCCGCTATTGGCTATCCAGATATGGTTTCGCTGTTTGCTGGCACAGTGCTGAACCAGACGGGGCAAGCCATCGAGACGATTGCCATGACGATGTCGGTCTATCTGATTATCAGCCTGACTATCTCGCTGCTGATGAATATCTATAACCGCCGTATCGCGATCGTTGAACGCTAAGGAGTCATGATGACAAAAGTATTGCTGTCTCATCCCCCGCGCCCGGCGAGCCATAACTCAAGCCGCGCTATGGTGTGGGTGCGCAAAAACCTGTTCTCCAGCTGGAGCAATAGCCTGCTGACTATTGGCTGCTTATGGTTGATGTGGGAACTGATTCCACCGCTGCTGAACTGGGCTTTTTTACAGGCAAACTGGGTTGGTTCAACGCGTACCGACTGCACAAAAGCCGGTGCCTGTTGGGTCTTCATCCACGAACGATTCGGCCAGTTTATGTATGGGCTTTACCCGCACGACCAGCGCTGGCGAATTAACCTGGCATTACTGATTGGCCTTGTTTCTATCGCACCAATGTTCTGGAAAATACTCCCGCATCGCGGTCGCTATATTGCGGTATGGGCGGTTATCTACCCACTGATTGTCTGGTGGCTGATGTATGGCGGTTTTCTTGGTCTGGAGCGGGTTGAAACCCGGCAATGGGGCGGGCTGACACTGACGTTGATTATCGCATCTGTTGGGATTGCTGGGGCACTGCCGTGGGGGATCTTACTGGCATTAGGCCGCCGCTCCCATATGCCGATTGTGCGTATCTTATCGATCATTTTTATCGAGTTCTGGCGTGGCGTACCGCTGATTACCGTACTGTTTATGTCTTCGGTCATGCTGCCGCTCTTTATGGCGGAAGGCACCAGTATCGACAAACTGATTCGTGCGTTGGTCGGCGTGATCCTGTTTCAGTCAGCATATGTTGCAGAAGTCGTGCGAGGCGGATTGCAGGCATTGCCCAAAGGGCAATACGAAGCGGCGGAGTCGCTGGCCTTGGGTTACTGGAAAACGCAGGGGCTGGTTATTCTGCCACAGGCACTGAAGCTGGTGATTCCTGGGCTGGTAAATACCATCATCGCACTATTCAAAGACACAAGTCTGGTGATCATCATCGGGTTGTTCGATCTTTTCAGTAGTGTGCAGCAGGCAACCGTTGATCCCGCCTGGCTAGGTATGTCCACAGAAGGGTATGTTTTCGCCGCACTGATCTACTGGATCTTCTGCTTCAGCATGTCACGTTATAGCCAACATCTGGAAAAACGTTTTAACACCGGGCGTACACCGCATTGAGGACACTATGAGCCAAATTTTACTGCAACCTGCTAACGCGATGATTACGCTGGAAAACGTCAATAAATGGTATGGGCAATTCCATGTTCTGAAAAATATAAATTTAACCGTGCAACCGGGAGAACGAATAGTACTGTGTGGACCTTCCGGTTCCGGGAAATCGACAACCATTCGCTGTATTAATCATCTGGAAGAACACCAACAGGGACGGATCGTGGTGGATGGCATCGAGCTTAACGAAGATATTCGCAATATTGAGCGCGTCAGGCAGGAAGTGGGAATGGTCTTTCAGCATTTCAATCTATTCCCACATTTGACCGTTTTACAAAACTGTACCCTGGCGCCGATTTGGGTGCGTAAAATGCCGAAGAAAGAAGCTGAAGCTTTGGCGATGCATTACCTTGAGCGGGTGAGAATTGCCGAACATGCACAGAAGTTTCCCGGGCAGATTTCTGGTGGTCAGCAGCAACGCGTTGCCATAGCACGTTCACTTTGTATGAAACCAAAGATCATGCTGTTTGATGAACCTACGTCGGCGCTCGATCCGGAGATGGTAAAAGAAGTGCTGGATACGATGATTGGGCTGGCTCAGTCAGGCATGACGATGCTGTGCGTAACACATGAAATGGGATTTGCGCGAACTGTCGCTGATCGAGTGATTTTTATGGATCGCGGAGAAATCGTGGAGCAAGCTGCACCGGATGAATTTTTTGCGCATCCTAAATCGGAGCGTACGAGGGCATTTTTATCGCAGGTTATCCATTAAGTTGTACATGGATTCGAAACGCAAAAAGGCCATCCTTTCGGATGGCCTTTCGCTTGATTTGATGTCTGGCAGTTTATGGCGAGCTTCCTGCCCGCCACCCTCCGGGCCGTTACTTCGCAACGTTCAAATCCGCTCCCGGCGGATTTGTCCTACTCAGGAGAGCGTTCACCGACAAGCAACAGACAAAACAAAAGGCCCAGTCTTTCGACTGAGCCTTTTGTTTTATTTGATGCCTGGCAGTTCCCTACTCTCGCATGGGGAGACCCCACACTACCATCGGCGCTACGGCGTTTCACTTCTGAGTTCGGCATGGGGTCAGGTGGGACCACCGCGCTACTGCCGCCAGACAAATTCTTTTCTAATCTGCCGAACTTTAACCTAAAAAGTGGTGCTGATACCCAGAGTCGAACTGGGGACCTCACCCTTACCAAGGGTGCGCTCTACCAACTGAGCCATATCAGCACGCTAAATTTGATGCCTGGCAGTTCCCTACTCTCGCATGGGGAGACCCCACACTACCATCGGCGCTACGGCGTTTCACTTCTGAGTTCGGCATGGGGTCAGGTGGGACCACCGCGCTACGGCCGCCAGGCAAATTCTGTTTATTAACCCGCTTATCGCCGGTTAATTTAATCTGTATCAGGCTGAAAATCTCTCAATCCGCC
>NZ_RHJQ01000019.1:0-35889 GCF_004211995.1 Escherichia sp. E14S1 | reverse complement strand
ATTACAGCGTGAAGATGGATCGCATCGGCGATGAGATCATCGGCGCACGTAACGCAGGCGAGTTAAAAGTCGGGGTGGAAGGTCAGATTACTCCGCGTCTGCAACTGTGGGGCAACGTCGCCCAGCAGTTGGGCGACAATGGTTACAGTGATACCCAGGGAATGCTGGGCGTGAAATATCTCTTTTAATGCCACTTTGCCACCTGTCACGTACAGGTGGCACTCTTTTTCGAACCCTGGTCTTTATGATCGCGCTCGCATTCAGCTATAAATATGATGAAGTTAATTCAGCTTATTTATGAGTGAAATCACTATGGCTCCTTTGCACGCCATATATAGCCCCTCCCGTTGTGCAAGTTATTTTTCATCTGTGTAACGGAAGTTAGTTGCATTCATATATCCGACCTCTCTTACGGTACCGTCGTATCCTGCCATGATGTGTGATTAGAGCAATACCCTGAAGATAACAGTCATCATCAGGGTTGATTAATAAGTGGTTCAGCGTTCAGGAAAAACCCACAGAAAAAGGGATTATATTTGTATTTTTCTCAACAATAGCCACATCTCTCCTGTTGTTTAATAACGCTCATGACAATTATCGCTGGTGCTCCTTAAATTAATTTTCATAAAAATCTCAAATTCCTGCTTCCGCTAAAATCCAATATAAAATTCACACAAACCACATTACTTTTCTGAACAAAAAAGCCACCAACCATCTATTCATGTAATTTCCATACCTTTTCTTTATTTCACTTACATAAAGTTTAGGATTATTAGATGTGTTTTTTCTAAACGACATAAAAAAACCACATTAACTCCACGTACAAACCACTAAAACCAATCAATACAATGAACAACTAACACTTTAATAAATTTATTGCATCTAATATTACAGATATTCTTATTTAGCAACTTGCATGTTTACGCCTTACAAGGCTTCAGGAAGAAAAATAGTGCAATAAGAAACATCTCGCCATTTAAATTTAAGGATGAAAGTGAGTGATATGAAATCAGCAAAAAAAAGCTTATCGACACGGGCGATAGCCATTTCAACGGTATTATTTACACCCGTATCCCTGGCTGTAACCCCACCCACAGATGCAAATAGCGTTGTTACCATTAATAATGGCGAAGAGGCAAAAGTTATTGCCGCTGAAGGTTACGATCCCGGATGGAATCATTTTACTTCTTTGAATGTAGGTCAAAACTCTAATGGCTCATTACTCATTGATAATCTTTCACTTATTACTGCTAATGCTACCGTAGGTAATAACTCTGAAGGTTCCCTCACTTTATCCAACCATACCAACTGGCAGTTTGATACTCCTACATCAAAATTGTATTTGGGCACAAATGAAGGTTCCGGCACAGTATACGTGTTAGAAGGCAGTAAGATAAGTGGCCTGCAGGAACTAAGGATTGGCGAGTATTATGGTGATGCCAAAGGGTTGATGGTTATTGATGGGGAAGACTCATCGGTTTCCTCTAACATTGCTATTGTTGGCGATCAGGGAATCGGCAATTTACGTATTACGAATGGCGGTACACTCACTACCTCAGCTCAGGTAGCTATTGGATATGCTTATCCAGGCAATAGCGCATCAAAAAATCGTAATAGTTATGGCGAGGTTCTGGTTGATGGTAAAAATTCAACATTGAATGCTGAATATGTTTATCTTGGTGGATTCAGCCCAGATGTTGCTTTTAATACTACCGGTATCCTTACCGTTAATAATGGTGCAACAATCAATGCCAATTCGTTTATCTGGGTTACTCTCGCACCTGGCGCCACAGGTGTTTTAAATATTGGTGGTGCGCAAGGTGAGGCTGAACAGCCTGCTGGTTCGATTAATACGCCATTTATTCATTTGGGGGCTGCAGATGCTTCTTCCTCTTCGATAGTAAACTTTAATCACTCCAGTACCGATTTTCTGCTGGCCTCCGATATTCAGGGGAACGGCCAGATTAATCAAGTTGGCTCAGGAACGACAACATTATCTGGTTCCAATAGCTATGCTGGTGATACCAATATAACCAAAGGCAGTCTACGCGCAGGTAAAGAAAATACCTTCAGCCCCAACTCCGATTATATTGTCGACAGTGAAGGCCATCTCGATTTAAACACTTATTCGCAAACATTAAATACTCTGGCGCTGGCTGGAACAACAACGTTGTCTTCGTATGAACAGGGTCACGAGTTCACGCCGACCACACTGACCATTAACGGCAACTACACCGCCGATGATGGCCTGTTAGTCATGCATACTGTATTAGGCGATGATAATTCCGTAACGGATAAACTCATCATAAAAGGTGATACTTCCGGTAGCACCCGCATTATGGTCAACAATGCGGGCGGCCTGGGCGCGGAAACCCTGGAAGGGATAAAAATTGTCGAGGTTGACGGCCTGTCAGAGGGCGTTTTCAGTAAAGAGGGACGTATTGTTGCCGGTCCTTATGACTACAACGTGGTAAAAAGCGACAACCAGAACTGGTTTTTAACCAGTGAAATTCCCGCAGGGCCGTATATCCCTCCGGTACTGCCCGTCATCCCGGAACCCGATCCTGAGCCACCTGTAACACCTGAGCCCCCTGTAACACCAGAACCGCCTGTGACACCGGAGCCACCTGTTACGCCATCTGTTCCACAACCAGAACGAAAACATCAGTATCGCCCGGAAATTGGTAGCTATCTGGCCAATATTCAGGCGGCAAATACGCTGTTTAATACCCGGCTGCATGACCGTCTGGGGGAAACACAATACACCGACCTGCTCACTGGCGAGCAGAAAGTGACCAGTTTGTGGATGCGTAACATTGGCGGGCATAACCGCTTTAAAGATCGTTCGGATGAACTGAATACCCAGAGCAACCGTTATGTTCTGCAACTGGGCGGCGATCTTGCGCAATGGAGCAGTAACGCACTCGATCGCTGGCATCTCGGCCTGATGGCTGGCTATGCCAACAGCAAGAGTCACACGCATTCCAGCCTGACCGGGTACAGCTCACGTGGGCAAATCGACGGCTACAGTGTGGGCGTGTATGGCACCTGGTACGCTAACGAAGCAGACAAAACCGGGACTTATGTTGACAGCTGGTTGCTCTATAACTGGTTTGATAACACCGTCTCCGGCGAGTATCTGCCCAGTGAAAAGTATCACTCTGACGGCATCACCGCCGCCATTGAAGCGGGTTATACCTTCCGTCTTGGTGAAAGCGCAGATGCGCGTACCAGCTACTGGTTGCAGCCAAAAATGCAACTGACGTGGATGGATGTGAAGGCAGACAATCATACGGAAGACAATGGCACGCTGGTTGAGGACAGCACCGAAGGCAACCTGCAAACGCGTCTGGGGGTGAAAGCGTATCTGCAGGGTCATAATGCTATTGATGATCATAAAGAGCGTTCCTTCCAGCCTTTCGTGGAAGCCAACTGGATTTATAACTCACGCAATTACAGCGTGAAAATGGATGGCATCAGCGATGCAATTACTGGCACGCGTAATATTGGCGAGTTAAAAATGGGGGTAGAAGGTCAGCTTACCCCGCGTCTGCAACTGTGGGGCAACGTCGCCCAGCAGTTGGGTGACAATGGTTACAGCGATACCCAGGGAATGCTGGGCATGAAATATCTCTTCTGATACCCCTTTGCCACCTGTCACAGTACGGGTGGCACTCTCTTAGATCGACAACCTTTGTGATCGCGCTCGCATTCAGTCATTTTTACTATAAATATGATGAAGTTAATTCAGCTTATTTATGGGTGAAATCACTATGGACCCTTTGCACGCCGTTTACCTGACCGTCGGATTGTTCGTCATCACCTTTTTTAATCCGGGGGCAAATCTCTTTGTCGTGGTACAAACCAGCCTGGCCTCAGGCCGTCGTGCAGGTGTACTCACCGGGCTTGGCGTGGCGCTTGGCGATGCCATCTATTCCGGGTTGGGATTGTTTGGGATGGCGACGCTCATTACCCAGTGTGAAGAGATTTTCTCACTCATTAAAATCGTCGGCGGCGCTTATCTTTTATGGTTTGCCTGGAACAGTATGCGCCGACAATCAACACCACAGATGAGCGCATTACAGCAGCCGCTTAATGCTCCCTGGTATGTATTTTTCCGCCGTGGACTCATTACCGATCTCTCTAATCCACAAACAGTTTTATTTTTTATCAGTATCTTCTCAGTGACGTTAAGCGCAGAAACGCCGACCTGGGCGCGGTTTATGGCCTGGGCGGGGATTGTGCTCGCATCTATTATCTGGCGTGTATTTCTTAGTCAGGCGTTTTCTTTACCCGCCGTGCGTCGTGCATACGGGCGTATGCAGCGCGTTGCCAGTCGGGTTATTGGTGCGATTATTGGTGTCTTTGCGCTACGGCTGATTTATGAAGCGGTGACACATCGGTGAGCTGATAATTGTAACCAACCCAATTGAGAAATTGGACCGCCATCGAGGCCTCGAACCCCGTACCATACAACAATCCTGGTTGTCGTCTGCTCTTCCTGATGAGCTAATGGCGGTTTTTTGATACGAACCTTACAGCATATTTCCTGTCAGGCCCTGGTGCGATGCATAAGATACAGAAACTGCCCTACGCGAACATGACGGAATTATGATTTTTTTCATATGAATGTCAACTCGTACATTCACAAAATATCTTTGTTGTTCATTAATAAAGCAATAGCAAATCCCTGTCGATTTACTCGCCCATGGCATTCCCTACGCCAGGGGAGTACCCGCCAGCACTGCTTCAAAATCTGCGGCGGTCAGATCGGTTGCCCCTTTGAGCATATCTCTCGCCAATGCCCGGCGTCGGTTCAGTAATTCATCCAGCGTTTCTTCAAAAGTCATTAACTGAGTATCACGCACCGTCGGATAATAGACGTAAACATCTTTCTGCTGCCCGATACGGTATGCCCGATCGGTCGCCTGATCTTCCTTCGCCGGATTCCAGCAACGGGTAAAGTGGATGACATGATTTGCTTTCTGGACATTGACGCCAAACCCAACCGCGATGGTGGATAAAATAATGATGTTAAAACCGGGCGTTGATTGAAATGCATCGATCAGACTCTGACGATTTTGATCGCTGCCAGATTTGGTGCTGGTATCACCATTAATAATAAAAGGCTTAAAGCCAAAATGCTGCACAATCAGATGTTGCAGTTCTCGTTGAATATCGCGCAGTTCCGTAAAAATAATCACTTTGTCATCAGATGACTGGCGAATGGCGTTTAATGTCTCCAGCAGCCATTTTACTTTCGGAGCATCGTTCCGTAAGCGCAAATCTGCACTTACGGAATAAGGCCATGCGCAAATAAGTTTCAGGCGATGCAGTAACCCCAGCATACCTGAGCCTCGTTGATCCAGCCCTTCGCTGATCTCCTGTTGGTTTCGCCAGCTTGCAACCGAGTGGGTATAGAGCTCCCGTTGCAATGGCAGCATATTCAACTGTTTACAGCGTTGATCTTCAATCTTTTCCGGCAGGTCTTTCGCCACTTCTTCTTTGGTGCGGCGCAGCGTCTGCGGTTCAATTAATTTACGTAGCGATTCGAGGACAGCATTATCATTCTGTTGCTCAATTGGGCGTAAATAATCTTTACCAAAATTGTTTAAAGCCCCCAACAACCCCGGTTGAACGAAGTCAAATAAACACCACAGATCAACAAGGGTATTTTCGACCGGAGTTCCGGTACATGCGACTTTAAATTGTGCCTGAATGGCTTTTGCCGATTGGGTAATTAATGCCGCCGGATTTTTAATTTTCTGCGCTTCGTCGCACACCATTATGGACCAGGGCTGGCGAGCCAGGGAAAATTCCTGATCGCGTAACGTCTCATAGGTGGTAAGAACAATATGCGCGTCCCCCACCCAGTCACTTTGTAGTAAGTTCTTAATCCCCTTACTTTTAAGCGCCTGAGGGATGCTCTCTTTCGCGCATTTCTTAGCCTTAAGTTCATTACCGTAGAGTTTTAAAATCGACACCTGCTCGCGCAGGAAGAAATTCCCAACCTCGCGCTCCCAGTTATCGAGTAGCGACACCGGAGCAACAATCAGCGAAGGAGGCGCATCCGGGAAACGTTCACGATGCCAGATGAGAAAAGTTAGAATCTGTAAGGTTTTACCCAGCCCCATATCGTCTGCGAGTAAACATCCCGCCGTCTCTATTGGCGACTTTAGATACAACTGCTGGAGCCACGCTACCCCTTTACGCTGGTGTTCACGTAGCTGAATGGACGTTTTGAGGATCATCGGCAGTTCGACTTCTGCCTGATGTGCGCCGAGCAAGGAATCCCGCCGTTGTTTAACATACAGCGCCTGCTCGATATTTTGTTCTATCAGCAGAACGGCACGACTGACCGGTTCACTACTTACGCCATCATTTATTTCACCGTCGATTTTCTTTTTCCATTTATCGTGGAAAATTTCTGCTTCTTCACGGGGCAAAAGGTTGTCGTTCCAGGGCATGGCGACTTCCGGCGCATCCGTGGCTTTTGCCTCTTCCAGCCGCTCTTCCAGTTCCTGAAAATGTTGATGATTATCGAGATCCCAGCCAGAGAACATGGCCTCGCACATCTCTTGCGCAAGGTTCTCCGGAAGCCATTTTTCACTTTCACTTTTGACCAGATAAGGCGAACTTATTTTTTCAAATTCACCGATCCCGATAACCCGGTCGCTGTATTTGTTCAGATCGAGGACGTGGGTAAAATTCATTCCCGCCGCCTGGTGCTGCCAGTTTTCAAGCAACGCCTGATAACCTTGCAGTTCTTCCTGGCTGAATCTGGAAAGCTCCAGATCGTAACCCTGCCAGACTCCGGCGGGCAGTTGTGCCGCTAACTTTTGCTCCAATTCAGAGAGCAACGCCGCCAGTTCACCTGGACGTTTAAAGATATAGGTTTCATCCGCCACAGATTGCTCAGTTCTGGGGCTGAGAAGAAGCGTTACCGCCGCAATTTGCCTGTTTTCATCAATCTGCGGCTCCAGACGGAAATCATAAAAGTAGATCCCGGCGTCCTGCAAATTCTGCTCATAAACGTCAGGATCGAGCACCTGGCTCGCCTCTTCACCAATCCAGGTGTAGGGGTTGCGAACAAATGAGAGCGCATCATCCCCCGCCACGCGACGTCCCGTAATAGCGTGCACGGAGGTCAAGACGTCTTTGACTTCAGGGGAAAGAATGACATGGTTTAAGACACCGTCGTCCCCTAAAACACGGTAACGATCCTGTACCTGTTGCGTACGGTCAAAACTCTGTAACCAGTTGGCAGGCTGCTCATCAAAAACAGGTTCAATTTCCAGTACCGGAGTATCCACCACCAGCGATTTTCGCAGTTTTAACTGCAACGATTCCGGCCTGATGACGATCGTTTTCGCGAGATAGTCATCCAGTTTTGCCCCTGCTTTTTTGGCCTGCCGCCGTATTTTGGCCCAACGGGTTTGGTTGACCGTTTCGCCCGGCGTCTGTCGCTGCTGCAATCTGAGTTGGTGTAGTGCGTCCAGAAGCTGCCAGTTCTCTTCACTTAACACAAAGGTGCCTTCCGCAGAGGAAAAGCTGGCTCCTGTGCTGGTTATCTCAACGGGGCGATAGTCATCAGGTAGGGTCCATTTATCAATGAAAACGCGAAAAGTGTCATCGCTAATGCTTCCTGTTGCAGCAAGATGAGCCGTCAGATTGCGCTGTGGGGGGAAAGCAAAAATCGCCAGACTGCTGGCATAGTCGTCATTTTTCCGGATGTGATAAAAATCATCCCAGCTAAGAAACCAGCAATCCGACCAGTGTGAAACATAATCTTCCTCATGAAGCTGTTCCAGGCATGAGGCGACAGGCCAGTTATCTTCGCTATCGGCAAGACTAAAGGGGAAAGCAAACCCCTCTTCTTTCATTACATACAGCGGCACAAATGAAGCAGGTAGTGAAGTATTCTCTTTAATAAATTTACCCAACAATTTTTTAAACACTATTTGCTCCAGTAAGTAAATTTACCCAGCACAGGTTTAAACCCAAGGCTGAGTAATTTTTGCGCCGCTTCATGGTCTGGTTCATTGAAATGAATATGGATTGCGCCCCCAAGCCCTCGTTTATCCATCACTTTGCAATCGACCGAACGAATAATCTCCCGGATTTGTTGTTCCCGGTCGGGGAGACCTTTTTTGGCTTTTAACGAGGAGGCGATGATTTTGATTTGCTCTTCCCGGTCTGACTTTGCATCACTGACTTCACGTTCAGGTAACGATGCAGGCACTGACCGACTCATGGTCTTTGAGGCATTGAAACGGGAGATATCCAAAGTGACAGAAGACTGATTTATATCTTCCGCAACGTAATCAATACCCAGCTTACGAAGTTCTTCGTCATATCGGCTCATCCACCCCTCAATTCGGTTGAGTGAGTAGAGAAATACCGGCGATAAATGCGGTAAACGCAACCGGACTTTACGGCGGTTATTCCGCTTATCTTTCAGATCATAATCAATATCAAGAATGCCGGTTTCCGGATTAAAGGGCGCATTCCCCATATGGTAGGCATACATTGCCCCCACTTTCGAAAATTCGACAAACAGATAATCACCAATGCGCATAATCATGGCGTTGTTATCGCGTGAACCAGAACCTTGCAGGCGGCTTAATCGCCCTGCGTTTTTCGCCCTGAATTCAACATAATCGACATCTTTGGATCGCAGCGCATCTTCGCCCAGCACAATGCGCGTATAGCTCATTTGGTTGGCAAAACGTAGCCAGTAGAACAGGCGCGCATGGTCAACATCCCGATTACCTTTCAGCAATTCAAAGAACAGTTTCAGATCGTCTTTGGCGAACCAGCCTTGCACCATCAGTAATACGGGATTTTCAACGTGAACCTGCCAGCTTTTATTACGACTGGTTAACTGCGGATTTCCCCAATATTCCAGGGCCAATTGCTTGAGTTCGAAATGTGTTTGATGTTTAAAAGCCGACTGATAATAACGGGTCAGAGTGGCTGCCAGAATATTATCTTTAAACCGCGTAAGCTGGCGGCTCAAGGCGATAATAGAATGAATTTTCTGCTGAAAATCATCGTCAGTCAGGCAAAAAATCTCATTGACCAGGTGGTTAACAATTTTGCGCCATAACCAGCTGGTTTGCGGAATTTGTGCGACTTTCTCCAGCACCGAAATATCCGTGATATCTCCACGCCCAAGCTGTTGTCCGAGAAGAAAACCTGCATTATCGGTAAAAATATCGCTATAGGTGTCAATGACCGACATCCAGGACATCTGACGCGGCGCACTCTCTTTTAGCTGTTGAAACCCGCGAGCAATCTGCGTGCGTAGCTGAAGCCACTGCGGATTCTTTTCCGGTGCATCGCTGGAATGACCAAAGTAGCTGGTACATAACGCCAGCCATTCGCGGCGTGTTAACCGCTGCTGCGCAATTTTTTGTTCAATTTCAGCGATAATCCTCGCGAAGTTTTTTGCATCATCAATCAATGCAATTTCAAACAGATCGCCTTCAGCCACGTCATTAAGACCAAAAAAAATCATCTTCCACTCGAAGGGCTTTGGCGTATCCCCCGCACGCAGCCGGGCAATGGCCTGTCGGCGTTTCTCCAGAGGGGGAACCATCTGCACCGCGCGAGCATCTACCTTCCTCTCTAGTTGCGCGATAACGCGCTGAAGATAGTGAAAAGCATGACTTACCGTCGGCTGCAAGTTCTGCTCCCGATAGGGCAGCAAACGGGTTTTCAGTTTTTCAATAGCGCAAGTCATTGCATGGCTCCCAACTGACAGGTTTCCTGACTAATGCCAGGAACAACATCCATGCTTTCGTCGTGCTTTTTGTCTTTCAGACCAAAGAATTGCATCCGCAGTTCTACGCGACGGCTGGCTTCTTTGCTCTCTTTCGCATTGTTAAACGAAACCCCACCCGCCAGAAATAATTTGCGGATCTGAACCTGTTGTTCCGAGGTTATTTTTTGCTGTAGCGCGCTTCTACTATCCAGCAGACTGCACATCACCCATTCCGAGCGTTGCAACGAAAGGTGCAGGTTATAGAGATAAGAACCGTCAGTATCCGTAAAACCTTCTATAACAATTTGCTTAAACCATTTTTTGCCTTCATCGCTATTTGCCGCTTCCAGCACTAACGGCACCACATCCTGTAGCGCCTGTAATCCTTCGGCGTTAAGCGCAAAGCGATTGTGCTCAAAACGCCCTGCTTCACCAAAGCTGATACGGTTGTCATGGCAGTCAACCTGAATCGTCTTGTTGAGATTCTTTGCCTGAAGCTCAAGTTTTTCACACAGGCGAGCAATATCATGCCCGCGCGATTTCTCCCCCGCTTCCGCCTGCTGGATCCGCTGCGTAACAGAGCTAAGTGACGCCACCATCACCACCAGAAACAGCACCATCATGGCGGTCATCAGGTCTGCATAGGAGATCCAGAAGGGTTTTTCCGCTTCATCGCTGCGCCGTTGCCTGCCATTAAATACCCGGTTAAACATCAGCCTGTTCCTTACGCGCGACGATGACGGAGTACTGTTTCCAGCGTATCCACGCTTTCACCAATAATCTCAACCGAAGAACTTAAGGCTCCCGCGGCTTTAGTCAGCTGCGTATCCATCTCCTGCAGTGAACGATTCAGGCCGTTTTCCACCCCGGTCGTAAAGGATTCAAAACTGGTTCCCATCACCTCGGCAATGTTATGCAGGAACTCCTGAGCCTCACGGTTATATTGTTGCAGGCGTTCCGAATACGCTTTCAGATCATCAACAAAACGGCTGCGGGATGATTGTTCATCATGGCTACGGTTAATCAGCGTTTCGAGTGCCGTTATGGCATTCGCCACGACTTCACGGGTATTACGATAATCGGCAATCAATGCCCCCAACTCCGCGCTGGCACTGGAAAGCGTGCGTCCCGCCTGTTGCGTGCCATTGAGCACCTCAGCAGTTAACTGATTAGCCTCAGCAACACGATCGCCCGCAGCTTCAAAGCGGTCGGCAGCCACGCGCATTTTATCGGCTCCTGTTTGTATCTCTTCCAGATGGCGCGTGGTGTTTTGCGCCATCTGTTGCAGCAGATCGCCAGAAGCAGATTGCTGTTCACGCAGCATCTGCATCAGCGACTCAACCTGACTTTCAAGCTGACCAATGATTCGCTGCGCTTCCTGTTGTAACGCACTCTGCGCCGATTGCTGTTGCTGACTGAGCGACTTCTGACCTTCTTCCAGTTGCCCAAACAGGTTGCCAAGTTGGCTACCCAGGTGATCGATACCGCTGGTCATTTTCTCTCGCAGGGCATCCTGACCGGAATGCATGGTTTGCTGTAACGACGCCATAAACTGTTGTTGTTGCTCAGCCGCCGCCTGCTCACGCGCTTCGCTACGTGCCAGAAGCTGCTGAGTTTCTTCATGCAGCACGCGTTGCCCCTGTTCCTGAGTCTGGCTCATCTGTTTTTGCCCAGACTCCAGTTGGCTGAATACACCCGCCAGGTTTTGCGTCAGCGTTTCGACACCTTTGCTCATATTGCCTATCAGCAAATTTTGCGCCTGGTTTTGCTGCTGATTAAGTTGCTGCTGACCATTTTCCAGTTGTGCAAAGAGCGTCGCCATATGGCTGCCAAGCGTATCCACGGAAGCCGCCATTTTCTCCATGGTTTCATTTTGCCCGTGCTGAACACTGGACTGGATAGCCTCAATAAACGCGCGCATCTGTTCCGCCATCGCTTTTTCACGCGCTTCGCTGTCGGCAAAGATTTTTTCCAGTTGTTGCGCCATCCGTTCGCCCGCGCCCTCACCTTCTGCGCCAATACGGGCAACGGATTCCTGCAAGCTGCGCAGCATCTCATTCATCCCAGCCTGCATCTCCTGCTGACCGCTTTTCATTTCGCTTAACAGTTGAGAGATCAGTTGCGCGCTGCCCTGACGTGAGTCATCCCCGGCCTGACGCATATCCTGCAACAACGTTGAGAAGCCGCTTTGCATAGACTGAATGGCTTCCACAGAACGCCCCATCATCTCCTGCATGGTGGTGAATTGCTGACCAAAGGTGTTATCCATTTTGCTCATAAAGGCGGTCAGGACGTTCTCCAGCATCGACTGCACACGATGGCTCTGGTCGCCGGAGGCGGTTTGCACCACACCAGCAATTTTATCCAGCGGATTTTTCAGACTGGTTTCGATAGCACCACTGACCTGTTCAGCAAACTGTTGGCCTGACTCGCGGTATGTTGTTGATAATGTCTCTGCCAGCTTTTGATTTTCCCGCACATGGCTATCCACCAGGTTTTGCAGCATTTCACGCAGGTCAGTGACCAGACCATCCTTAAGTTGCCGCGCATGGGTGGTGTTTTCTTTAGTACTGGAAAGAAGTTGCGAAAGGTAATCTTCACCGACGCCGCCCTCAAAAAGCTGGTCAATGCTGGCGGTAAGAAGTTCCAGGTTTTTATAGCATTGCGCCAGTCGCCACTTTTCAAACATGGTGACCAGAATGGAGAACGTAATAGCAAACGCCGAACCTAAGAACGCATACAGAACGTCGCGTAAAAGGTTAGCGACGCTGGCGCTGACCTGCTCTGGCGTGCTGGGGTCAAAATGGTGCAAACCAATCATCAGTCCCGAAAAGGTGCCGATGATCCCAATTCCGGTCAGGATGCCAGGGAGATGTTTAAACGCTTCCGTATAGAGAGGAATTTCGACTAATAACGGTTCCGTAAACCATGCTGACGACGGAGCCGTTGAGCGGATGGCGCTAATTTTTTTTTGCCCGCTGTTTTCGTCAAACTCAAACTGACGATGTAGAGACTCTTTAAATTCGCGCCAGGGATGCGCAAAAAATTTATCAGAGAATAACGCGTCTAATTTTTCGAGTTGTTGTGCCGGTTTTTCATTGCCAAGTTGCCGAATTGCTTTCGCTTTTTGTTTAAAGCGCGCTGAAACCCTAAATGAAGGAATAGCGTAACGGACAATGAAACCCAACAACAAAACCCCAACCACAATAGCGACATAAATCGGCACATTTTCTGGATTAACAGAGGTTAACGTGTCGAGGAACGAAGTCAGCGAAAACATCTAAATACCTTGAGTGAAGGAAAAGAAATTTGCAGGGCAGAACATCACCAGCAAGGAAAAAAATCGCCTGCTCATTATAGGAAAAGTCTCGATTTTTACATCAATAAAACGTTATATATCTCACAAAAACATTGATCACACGCATACGTAAGAAATTTAAACTGCTTGGTGAAAATAATTCACAGAATTTATGCTTTATGGCACAAAGATTGGGGATTTTATTTTTTTCACCGCCAGACTTACGTATGAAACTTTTTCGTAGGGCGCGCTGCTTCTAATAACGTCCAGTCACTATTCAACGAGACAATTAAATGAGTGAGATTGACATTAAGGGCGACGAAACGCTGGTTGCTCTGCTACTGAATGCCGACAAAAACGATATCGATCTGCTGATTGATTACATTACCCCAGACGGAAAATTTAATTTTTCCCAGTCTGACCGCGTTAAAAAGGCCTTGCGCGATGGTAAAAATAGCGAAGCTGTTGATGAGGAAACATTGCGTTTGCTGATTCGCGAACTGCAACATTTTGGCGGTAACACCGTAATGAATCTGTTCCGACGCAATGGCGTTAGCTATAGCGAAATTGTTGACGATGTCGCCAGCCATCTGAAAATTAAAGTCGCGAAAAATGCCCCGGTAAAAGAAAAAGAATCACTGATTATCGATGCCGTTTTCGCGTCATCCTGGAACAAAATGTCAGATGACGATCGCCGTCAGCTTCTCCGTGATATGGGAATTAACACCAGTATTAGCCTGGATAAGTTGTCACGTATGGAGCTGCCACTTTTGCAACGTGCGGCAATGGTAGCAAGCGGTCTGGCGCAGATCGCCACGGGGAAGGCACTCCCGCTAATTGCGGGTCTGGGGATAGGTCGCGTGTTGGGCGTTCTCACCGGTCCTGTCGGGTTAGCCCTCACCGGTTTATATACCGCTTATGATATTTCCAACCCGGCGTTCCGAATCACCTTGCCCTGTGTAGTGCAAATTGCCTGGATTCGCTTAAAAAATTCCCGCCATCACCGTCTGAGCGAATCGGTATCATCAACGGCAATGTCAACCGCAAACTATGACAATCGCTGGGTGTTTGAAAATGAAAAGTCGCAGCACGTTTTAACTGTATCGTCTATCGCTTTAAATGAAATTACCCACCCCGACACTCTGGTACGGCATGACATTACTGAAATTTCACGGTTAGGCCCACTCTTACAGACGCTTCCTTCGCTCGCCACCGCCGCCCATATCGCCAGTCATCACTATATGGAAGTCATTATTGATGGCGCACTGGCGAAAGTGAAAGATAGCTCGGGATATCGTGGCTTCAGTCTCGGGGAAAAAGGAATTAAAGCGCACGCAGTTTTGCTGAACCCTGACAAACTGAATCAATTAGTCAACGCCAGCATATTACTGAATGTCGCTTCGGCGATACTGGCACAAAAACATCTGGCAGATATCAGCAATAAACTGACGCAGATAATTGAAAGTATTCGGGAGATTTCTGCGTTCCAGAACAATGCCCGCAAATCTGAAATTGTCGGCGCTATTCAGTATTTACAGCAAATCACGCCTGTCGTCATTGAGGGGCAATCTTCGCCAGAAATACGGCAAATACTTGAAGCTATCGAAAAGGATTTTTCAACACTCCAGGATCATCTGCTGACGGATATTGCCTTTGCTGGCGAGAAGGTAGCCTCTATAAATGACGGCAGTTTTTTCAGTAGCGCAACCATCACCAGTAAAATTCAGGCGCAACAAAAAATTATTGAAGAACGGACGATGGAGTGGGATTTAGCGATGAGAGTACGCGGGCAAGCATTACATCTGGTCAGCCATAGTGAGGGTCAGACGATGCTGGTAGAACGCCGTCAGCAGGCTATAGAACATCATTATGCGCAGTTCGATACGGTTATCAGCAAGGTAGAAAAACAATTACAGTCACGAATTGATAGCATCGGCGCCGTAGCGGAACAAGCGAATACCACCAGCGCCAATAAAGTCATTTTGCGAAAATGGAGCAGTAACCGCTTAATGCCGCAAAAAGTCGCAATTAAGGAAGCCCGCATGGCGTTCGACCAATTCCAGCAAAATATGCTGGACAAGCCGTTGCAGACCAGCCGCATGTTGGTGGAAATGAAAGACGGTAAACCGGTGAAGTGTTATGCGTTGCCGGATGCTTAAGGCAGCTCGTAAGGTTTACTGTGTGGTTAGCGGTGCCACACACAATGTCTCCGGCTCAGGAGAATCAAGGCCAACAACCCCATATCCAAGCAGCCCCACTCCCTGGGGCTTAAATCTCTTACTATTCACCGTTGCAGACATATCAAATGCGTATCAACCTGCCACACTCCCCCACACCAGTTGTCCTTTATGGAACGTTGCCGTTCTCGGCGAAATACGCGCCACCGCCTCGGCGGAACAGGAGGCGTCCACCAGCACAAAGCTGGCGTCATCCTGCGCTTTTGGCCACACACGCTCGCCTTTTTCATTCAGCGGCAATACGTCTCCAGTGGCTAAAAACAGCGAACGGGAGAGGTTCTGTTCGTTAGGGCGAATATAGAGCTGCGCGTACAGATTGGCTTTTTCCAGCATGTCGCCCAGGCCGTAAGGCGACCAGTGGTCGATAACGCTATCGGTGCCGGTCATCACTTTTACGCCTTTGTCGTGGAGCTGTTTGAGCGGCATATGCAACGTGCCAATCGGCACCGTCGAGGCGATAGAAATTTGCTGCGCCACCATCCGGTTCGCCAGTTCATCTACCTGCTGCTCGTTGAGCGTTGCCAGCGCAAAGGCATGGCTGATGGTCAGTTTGCCTTTCAGCTGTGGCGTTTTCTCCACCGTTTCAACCATATAATTGATGGCTGCTACGCCTGCCGGAGTGGTTTCGTGCAGGTGAATATCGACGCCTTTGTCGTAGTCCAGCGCAATCTGGAACATGGTGTCGAGGGATTTTTCCATCGCGCCATCAACACTGGTTGGGTCCAGCCCACCGACGTAATGCGCCCCTGCCTGCATCGCTTCGCGCATTAAGGGTTCCGATTTCGACAGCAGCAAACCGTGCTGCGGGAAGGCGACAATTTCACACTCGAAGCCCGCCTGACGTCGCGCCAGCACCGCCTGCAAATTTTGCAGATTTTTTAGGCCGGAAACCGGTTCGATATTGCAGTGGCTGCGGGCAATGGTGGTGCCTTTCGACTGCAATAAATCGATCAGTTTTTCCGCCCGCTCTTGGGTGTAGGGTTGCAGCTCCGGCAGCATTTTTTGCTCGAGCTTGATCATGTCCTGGATGGTGGTGCCTGCCGGGCGATTGAGCGAGCGCCACGGCCCGCCGTAAAAGGTTTTGTCGAGATGAATATGCATGTCGCGGGTGGTGGGCAGCATCAGCTTACCGCCAGCGTCATAGTGCGGCAGCGTGGCGTCCGGATGCTGCTTGTTCTCGCGCAGGGCAACAATTTTGCCGTCCTGAATCTCTACGGTCTGGCGCGCCGTGCGGGTCTGCACCGCCACACCGTTTTCGTAGTCAAATCCAGTTTCCAGCAGCACGTTGTCGAGATAGTAATGCGGGTCAGTGATTTTCATGGTGTTGTTCGCTTCGCAGTTTGTAGTGCCAGAAACCGCCGCATGGGCGAGCGGCACAGACGTACCAAACAGCGCAGCGGCGGTGACCATCTTACCGCTCTGGCTCAGAAACTCACGGCGGCTATTGCTTTCTTTCATCTTACGTCCTTACGTTTTAATAATATGGGTGCCCGTTTCGCCACGCAGCGCCGCAGGCAGGCATTCCGGCGTGGTGATAATCACTTCTTTGCCGCCCTGTTCCAGGAATGTCAGGCTGGCGATGATTTTTGGCAACATGCTGCCGGGCGGGAAATGCCCTTCCTGCATATAGCGGGTCATGGTGGCAATATCTACGCGATCCAGCGCCTGCTGCTGCGGCTTGCCAAAGTGAATACACACTTTTTCCACGCCGGTGGTGATCACCAGAATGTCGGCGTGAATTTCGCGAGCCAGTAGCGCGGTAGAGAGATCTTTGTCGATAACCGCGTCCACGCTTTGGTAATCCCCTGCTTCGCTACGCACCACCGGAATTCCGCCGCCGCCCGCGCCAATCACCACAAAACCTTGCTGGATCAGCGCCTTAATGGCTGGTGCTTCGACAATACGTTTCGGTTCCGGCGAGGCGACCACGCGGCGATAGCCGCGTCCGGCATCTTCAACAAAACGCCAGTCAGGGTTAGCCTTTTGTAATTCGTCACGCTGGCTTTCACTGAAGAATGCACCGATGGGCTTGGTGGGATGAGCAAAACCCGGATCGTTTTTATCCACTTCCACCTGAGTCACCACGGTGACGGCTTTTTTCTCGCCGTGACGCGCCAGCCGGTTGTTCAGCGCCTGTTGGATCAGATAACCAATGCCGCCTTGCGTATCTGCCACACAGTTCGCCAGCGGCGTTAAGGGCAGCCCTTCGCGCTCGTGGGCAATCTCCGCACGGCGTAAATCCAGCCCGACCTGCGGCCCGTTGCCGTGGGTCAGCACAATGTCGTAATCGGAAGCCAGCATTTCCAGCACCGTATCGGCGACGGCTTTCACCGCCTCCGCCTGATGCTCAATCGACTGGCTGGCGTTATCTTTGATAATGCTGTTGCCACCAATGGCAACGACCACAAGTTCTTTCATGTTGTTATGTCCGCTACAGAGGGTGATGAGGTTATGACCAACGCCAGACTGCCTGATGCGCTACGCTTATCAGGCCTACAAATTCTCGTGCCATCCGTAGGCCGGATAAGGCGTTCACGCCGCATCCGGCAGTGGTGACAAATGCCTGATGCGCTACGCTTATCAGGCCTACAGATTCTTGCGCCATTCGTAGGCCGGATAAGGCGTTCACGCCGCATCCGGCAGAAACAACGCGCACTTTACAGTTCAGACGCCGTAACGTTCGCACCAGCCAAGAATGGCTTTCTCGAAGCAGGCGAATGGTGGATGCACAATGCCCGCGCCAATCATGCCGACGCCCGCATCTTTATGGGCGATGGCGGTGTTGATCACCGGCAGAATGCCACTGCTACCCACGCGGGTGATGTCGATTGCCGACGGCACGCCCATAAAACCGAGCAGCGGAATGGTGACGTTGGGGTTTTCGCCAAGGGTGATTTCGCGCATCTGACGGGAGAAATCGATAGCCTCTTCCACCGTACCGCCCACCAGCGCGACGATTGCGGGCGCGGTCGCCATAGCAAATCCGCCAATGCCGTAGGTTTCAGTGATGGCGCTGTCGCCGATATCCAGCCCCGAATCTTCCGGCTTATAACCGGCAAACATCGGGCCGATCACCTGCTGCGCTGGGCCGGTAAACCATTGTCCCGGTAATCCGCTGACCCGCAGGCCAAACTCGACGCCGTTACGCGCCATGGTGGTCACCACGGTGCTGTATTCGATGCCGTGCGCCGCATCCATCGCCGCTTTACACATCGCCATCCACGTCGGGCCGGAGAAGTAGTCGCTGCTGGCAACAAACTCAAACACTTCGCGCTGTTGCTCCACGGAATAACCTGCCTGAATAATCCCCGGCGTCAGCGCCTGAATCAGCAACGTCGTCCCGGCGTTATTGCGGTTATGGCACTCATCGCCCATATGCAGCGCCTGCGCCAACATTAAGCGCAGATCGATCTCGCCGATAATTTTCATGGCGTCGCGCAGCATTGGCCCCTGCACATCGCGCATCCAGTTGAGGCGGTCAATCACGCTCTGGTCGTTAGCGCCCATGCGCAAAATCTTCGCCATCTGCTCGCTCATGTTGGTGTAAGCGACGTTGCCGTAGGTTTTGTTTTTTACGATGTGCATAAACATCGAGGCAGAGGTGACGCCCGCCATCGAACCTACGCAGTCATGTTCGTGGCACGGCGAGAAAGTAATCTCCCCGGAAGCCGCCAGTTCAGCCGCCTCATCGAGATCTTTCGCCAGCCCTTCGAACACCAGCGCCCCGGTGACCGCGCCTTTCATCGCGCCGCACATTTTTTCCCAGGTAACCGGCGGCCCGGCGTGAAGAATGGTTTTCGCCGTCATGCCCGGCACCACGTTAATCGCCTGATCAAAACCAATCAGCACCGGATGCGACTGGATAATGCGCTCCAGCGCCTGCTGGTTAGCGGCGGCGATTTTGTCCGCCAGCGGTGAATCGGCAATGTTGTCCAGCGCCTGCACCACCTGCATATTGCCCTGCCCCGGCGGCGTCCAGTCGAGTTGGGTCACTTCTACATGCTGCTTTTTCAGGTCATCGCTAAACATGGCGATACCGACGTTAATAACGTTCAACGGTTGGCTAAACAGTGACTGGCTCATCAGGCTTCCTCCCCTTTGCAGATAAATTCACGCGCCAGCAATCCGGTATTGGTGCTGCTGCTGGCCAGAATCACTCCGGCATCAAGCAGCATCTGGCTTTGTTGTTCTAATGATGGCGTATCGAGATCGGTGCCCAGCACATAAGCGAGAATGATCAACTCGCGTCCTTCGGCAGCGGCGATCGCTTTCGCTTCTTTGATCGCATCGATGGTGGAGCCGACCGGATCTTCATGCGATCCAAATCCGAGCACAAAATCCATCACGATCACCGCCACTTCTGGATCGCGCGCTTCTTCGATCAAGCGGCTGATGCGGTTGGTGGGGTCAATCATTGGATGCGGCTTGCCGTTGGTGAAGTCGTCATCGCCAAAGTCGAGGAAGGTGTGTTTGATGCTGCGGTTGATATCTTTCAGGCGGAATTCAGGATCGGGCTGAATGTTGCTGTAGACATCGCCGTGTTTTTCCATCACCGCGAACATGGTTTCGTCACACAGCGTGCCGCCGCAGAACAGGCCACGAATGTATTTCTGCTGCGGTTGCAGACGCGCACGCACATCCGCAATCAACGGCTGGTTCAGGGTATGCAGGTCGAGATGTTCCTGTTTCACGCCGGAGAGCATCACTGCTTTCAGCGCCGCTTCTTTGCTGCCGCGGGCAAACTGGAGTCCCTGCTCGTCAACCGGCGTTTCGCCACGACCGAGGAAGCAGACCACTACCGACTTGCGGCAGGCGCGCGCACGTTCCAGCACTTTGCGGGCCACCGCAGGCGCTGGCGGTTTGGAGATAAGCACAATGATTTCAGTTTGCGGATCGTTTTCCAGCATCCCGATAGCGTCGAGCATCATCAGGCCGCCGATTTTCTCGCTCAGGTCGCGCCCGCCGGTGCCGATCAGTTGCGAAACGCCGCCGCCAAATTCATGGATACGGACGCTCAGTTCCTGGCTACCAGTGCCGGATGCACCAACAATACCGATATTGCCGCGACGCACGGCGTTGCCAAAACAGAGCGCCGCGCCGTTAATAATCGCCGTACCGCAGTCTGGCCCCATCATCAGCAGCCCTTTTTCGTGGGCCAGTTGCTTGAGCGCCAGTTCATCTTCAACCGAGACGTTATCGGAAAACAGCATCACGTTAAGGTCGTTTTGCAGCGCCTGACGCGCTTCGCGAGCGGCAAACAGACCGTTGACCGAAATCACTGCCAGGTTACTTTCCGGGATATGCTTTTTGGCGCTGGCAATCGTGGCGTAACGTGCCTCGTGCGAGCCGCTTTGCGCTTTGGTGTTGAACAACTCTTCAATCTCCACCAGCAACTGCTCGTTGTCCGCGCCCGCTTTGCCGTTGATGACAATCATCAGGTCGCCGTTTTTCGCCTGTTCCAGCTCCGGCGTCAGCAGCCCTAAATTTTTCAGTACGCCTTTGTTCATTTCGGTCGCCATCGCCACAAATGCCTGCTCGACGCCGTCGAGTTTATTTGCACGCGTGGAGATAGACATCAGCGAGACAGAATCAAAATAGGTATTCGGTTTAATGACTATTTTAACTGACATAATTCCCTCCGTAGGTTTGGCTCAGCGCACAACCATCGGCCATGCCATACAGCATGTCGCAGCCGGAACTGGAGCCAATATGTTTAATTTTTTCTATTGCCTGAGTTGCGTTCCCAGGGATGTCATAAATAATGTCGTGTATAAAACGATGAATATTTTCCCGGCAGCGTTGTTGTAATGCGGCTTCCAGCGTTATGGCACTTAATAACGTGGTATTATTTTTGCCGCGTTGCAGACCGAGATAAAATTCCTCTTTGTATTTTTCCGCCGGATGCCCGGATATAAATAAAATAAGCGCCAGCCCTGTTAAATAATCGTCGGCTGATGGCGTAAGGCCAATCCCTAAGCCCATCATACTGGCGACCGCTGAGGCGATATTTTGTTTATCGTTTACTGCCTGAATAACTGCCCGTCGTTTAATATGTAATTCTTTATTTAATGCCTGATAAAACGGATTATCGCCGCGATAATTAAACAGGGTTTCATTTTCCCCCAGGTGCTGATGAATAATGTCGTGCCACTGTTGCCAGGCGATAAGGTGAAAATTCAGAGCGGTCATTTGCAAGGTTGGGGACAGCCAACGCTGACATCGACTCATCTCTATATGAAGATGTTGACCAACCGTAATGCCTTGATCGTCAAACTGAACCTTATCACCATGCCGGAACAGACCATCAAAGTGAGTGAGTGCCAACCGACAACTGTTTGGCGCATTGTCGTACTCTTCACAAAGCAGCGTCAGCAACTGCTGGCGAGCCGGGAATGCGATATTTACCGCTCTGGCAAAGACCTGTTCAACCTGTCCTTTCCCCCGCTGCGCCTGAAAATCCGCATCCGCAGTTAGCGCCCACACACACCGTCTTTCTGGTGTGTCGATAGCCAGCCTCCTGGTTTATGCGCCTGCGGCAATCAGCAACTGCGCAATCTCTTCAAAACCGCGTTCCCGCGCCAGTTCCAGCGGCGTTTTGCCATATTTATCCGTCATGTGCGGGCTGGCCCCGTGTTCCAGCAATAGCTGGACAATCGCCTGCTGTTTAATCCCGCCATCATTAAGCACAATCGCTTCCAGTAGCGGCGTCCAGCCAACATGGTTGGTCTGGTTAACGTTAATCTCCGTATGCGCCAAAAGTTCTTTCACAATACTTAAATGACCTTTTTCACAGGCAGGCGTCAGGCCAACGCCGCCAAAACGGGTGACGCAATTAAGGTCTGGTTTAGCCGGTAAAATAATTCGTAGCAGCGTTAAATCACCGTTCAGGCAGCTCATTAAAAAAGGATTTAAACATGTCAGGTCTTGTTTATTAATATCCGCCCCGGCATCAATTAATGCCTGAACACAAGCATATTGCTGATATAAACTTGCCAGCGTAATTGCCGTTTTCCCCTGGCGATCGCAGGTATTAATATCGACACCCAGCGCAAGACAGGTTTTTACTTTATCGATATCGCCCTGTTGTGCAGCCAATAAATAGTCGGCAGGTAGATTTTTTATAGTCATTCACATTCCCCTGGTTTTTGTGGCTGTTTTCGATGAATTGAGAATAGCAACGATAATCTGATAAAAGAACCCGCTTAAATTTAATTCGCCGTATTTCGCCTTTTTGTTGAATGATGTTCAACAATCTTTTCGCAGTGTGCGGTAGTGCAATATTTGTTTCTTTGACCCGATACCCTTTCACTCAATCAGGTTTTATTTCTCTATAGTCTGCACATGTAAGCGCAGCTTTCGTCCATGTCTAACCAGAGGGGAACAAGATGAACGGACTCACTGCAACGGGTATAACCGTCGGTGTTTGTGCAGGGCTTTGGCAGTTAGTGTCTTCACATGTTGGGCTTTCTCAGGGATGGGAATTATTAGGTACGATAGGGTTCGTCGCCTTTTGCAGTTTTTATGCCGCAGGCGGCGGTAAATCGGGGTTTATCAGAAGTCTGGCGGTTAATTATTCCGGGATGGTGTGGGCGTTTTTCGCCGCGCTGGCTGCCGGTTGGCTGGCCTCGGTGAGTGGGCTGTCCGCGTTCTGGGCGAGCGTGATTACGACTGTACCCTTCTCGGCGGTGGTGGTCTGGCAAGGGCGTTTCTGGTTACTGTCTTTTATTCCCGGTGGCTTTCTCGGCATGACGCTGTTTTTTGCCAGCGGGATGAACTGGACGGTAACGTTACTGGGTTTTCTGGCGGGTAACTGCGTGGGGATAATTTCAGAATATGGCGGACAAAAATTAAGCGAAGCGACGACTAAACGCGACGGGTATTAAAAGTTATTCAAAAATGATTATCTATCTTTAACCGATACCTCTACAGTCATAGCTGGAGAAATTCATAGTAGATAATGGCGGGAATGGTTTAATGAACTCAATTTTTACCGAAGAGAATCTGTTGGCATTTACTACCGCTGCGCGTTTTGGCAGCTTCAGTAAAGCGGCAGAAGAGTTGGGTTTAACCACTTCCGCCATTAGCTACACCATCAAGCGTATGGAGACGGGGCTGGATGTGGTGCTGTTCACTCGTAACACCCGCAGCATTGAGTTAACCGAGTCCGGGCGTTATTTTTTCCGCAAAGCTACCGACCTGCTGAATGATTTTCATGCCATCAAACGCAGCATCGATACTATTTCGCAGGGCATAGAAGCGCGTGTGCGCATTTGTATAAATCAGCTGCTTTATACGCCCAAACACACCGCGCGCTTATTACAGGTGCTGAAAAAGCAGTTTCCTACCTGCCAGATTACCGTGACGACCGAAGTGTATAACGGCGTCTGGGATGCGATTATTAATAATCAGGCAAATATCGCCATCGGCGCGCCCGACACGCTGCTGGACGGTGGCGGTATTGATTACACTGAAATTGGCGCGATTCGCTGGGCTTTTGCCATTGCCCCGGATCACCCGTTAGCCTTTGTACCAGAGCCGATCGCTGAAAGTCAGCTACGTCTCTACCCCAATATCATGGTGGAAGACACCGCGCATACGATTAATAAAAAGGTGGGCTGGTTGCTGCACGGGCAGGAGTCGATTCTGGTGCCGGATTTCAACACCAAATGCCAGTGCCAGATTTTAGGTGAAGGGATTGGTTTTTTGCCGGATTACATGGTCCGTGAGGCGATGGCGCAATCCCTGCTGGTTACCCGACAAATCCATAATCCGCGCCAGGATTCGCGCATGTTACTGGCGACTCAGCATTCTGCTACGGGTCAGGTCACGCAGTGGATTAAAAAACAATTTGCGCCAAATGGCATATTAACGGGGATCTATCAGGATTTACTGCATCGGGAGAATTGATACCACTCAACCTCCCGATGCGTTGTGAATAGCGGTTTAGATCAACCACCTGCTTTCATTACCCATTCAGAGATAAATTTATTACCCGGTACTGGCGGAGAATACAAATAGCCCTGCAAAAAGTGAACGCCTTTACCGATCATTAAGTCCGCCTGTTCCTGAGTTTCCACCCCTTCAGCCACGATACTCAGACCAGGTTTACGCGCCAGTTCGACAATATTGTCGACAATATGACCGGAGATTTCGTCCACGCTCGCCATTTGCACAAATGACTTATCGATCTTAATAAAATCGACCGGGAACGCCTGCAAGTAACGATAGGTCGCATAACCCGTACCAAAATCATCCAGCGCAAAGGTAATGTTGTGCTGATGAAGGCTATCAAATATCGCTCTGGCTTCTGGCGTTACCGGAATAGGGTTACGTTCCGTCAGCTCAAGAACCAGCTTGATTTTATCGTTACCTAATTTCTTAACCAGGTTCAGACACTCTTTTTCAAATCCCGCAGCCAAGAAACAGCCCGCCGAGACGTTGATACCAATATGGAAATTGTCCGGCAGCAAATGTTTTACCGGCATCAGAATATCCGCAGTCTGTTTCATCAACTGGCGGGTCATTATGACGATAAGACCAGATGACTCCGCCAGAGGAATAAATTGATCCGGCGGGATGATTCCCGTTTGCGGATGTTCCCAACGAACAAGCACTTCACAACCTGTCAGTACCCCTGTCTGAGCACAAAATACCGGTTGGATCCACGGTTTGAATTCATGGTTTTCCAGCGCCAGACTGATGGCTTCAGGTGTGACAATATGGTGACAACGGTTGTCAGGAAGATAAATTTTATTTTTATTTCCCGTAGCAGTGGTTACCTGCGGGTGATACTGAAAAAAGATATCCCGCCAGAAGGTAATATCACTCTGGATGCCTAATTTCTCATACAACTGCTTCTTTTGATGTGAAATTGTCTTTGCACTGCGATTTCTGTACTGTGAGATTTCTGTAACCGACATCCCCTCCATTAGCAGCTTGAGTAAAAGCCGTTCTTTTTCGGACACAATACCAGGCAACGTCAAATTAACCGTTGCGCCGAACTCTTCCAAAAAAACACTCAAATCATGCGAAGCCATTGAACACACCTTGATTAAATCTTGTGCGCCAGCTTAATCTGCTTGTCTTCACTCTGGCAGGAAAAGCTGACTGCAAGAAAATGACACAGAGAGCCGAATTGGTACCCATTCGGCTCTCTCCTTTTACTTATTATTCAGATCAGAATTGCCACTTAACGCCAATCATTGCAGAGGTGTCATTATATCCCTTATCAGCAACCTGAACGCCCACATTTCCCCAGACATTCAGGTTGGCATTTAGCTGTCCTTCAACACCCGTCTTTATCTCGGCAATATTTCGGGCGCCATCCTGAGTGACTGACACGCCATCCATGCTGGTGCTGAAATCCTTACTGTTATGCAACCAGTTCACTTCCACAAATGGCTGGAACTCGCGGGATTTACCGTCGTCCATTTTATGATGACTCTTCAGCCAGGTTTTTACACCAAGTCGAGTCTGAATGTTGCCGTCACCGCTGCTATCAACGAGAGTCCCATTGCTTTCGCGGTGCTTATCGGCTTTGACTCCCATCCAGGTAACCTGTGCTTGCGGCTGAACATACCATTCATTACGCGTTCCCTGACTGCCATTAAATTCAGCTAATTTGTGTTTGTATCCAGCTTCCAGTGAAGCGGTAAATCCTTTTGATTTATAGGATTCACTTTGTAAATCATCACCTTTCACTGTGTTATCAAACCAGCTGTACTGCGCCCAACTGTCGAGATACGCGCCATTATGCGATTCGTCATCAGCATACCAGGTGGCATACAGGCCAGTGCTATATCCATTCACACTCGCTTTTGAACGATAACCGGTTCGCGAGGAAATGGTTTTGCTGTCGCTGTTGCCATATCCCGCCATGACCCCAACATGCCAGCGGTCGCTGCCGTTTTGGCTCCACTGCGCGATGTCGCCTCCCAGTTGCAGAACATAGCGATTGCTTTGGGTTTTCAGCTGGCCGCTGCCATCGCGCCATTTATTATGACCACCTTCATGGCGCATCCACATAGTGGTTTGTTTCTGCTCACCCGTCACCATGTCGGTATAGTACGTATTACCCAGACGCTCATGCAGACGCGTAGTGAACATGGTATTCGCTGCTGCAAGGTTCGCGATGTAGCTACCCGCCTCCGGTCGCAGGTCATTATCCACATTCAGATCCGGACCCGGCGTCGGCTCTGGAGTCGGAGTCGGAGTCGGAGTCGGAGTCGGAGTCGGAGTCGGATTAGGCTCCGGATTCGGCATCGGCTCTGGCTCCGGTTGCGGTTCAGCTGAATCACCACCACTGGTCAGATACCAGTTTCCGCTGTTTGCCCCCTTACCACGCGCGAGAGTGTAGTCATATGCGCCCGCAACGATACGTCCCGCCTGAACAAATTCCCCCTCAGACTTACCATCAACATGGATAAGTTCAATACCGTTAAGCGTTTTAGCGCCTGTACCACCAGCGTTATTCACCGTAACGGAAGTCGTGCCGCTGGTATCGCCCTCAACAACCAGTTTATCCGTCACTGAATCATCGCCATTCAGTGCCGTATTCATCACCAGTCGGCCGTTATCACCATGGTAGTTCCCCTTCACCACTAACGCGTTGCCCGCTTGCTGTCCAGACTCTCCGGTCATCAGCGTACCGTTGTTGATCAGGTTGCCGCCCAGGGTGTAATTCACAGGCACAGCCGCTCTTTTTTCAGCGCTATTATTCAATACCAGGGTGCCGTTGTTCTCAACATTTGCGCTACCCAATCCCTGTGCATGACTTACCAGAACATTAGCCGAGCTAGCAATATTCATATTAGCCGTCAGGTTGCTGTTATCGCCCGCAAGGTCCAGCGTGCCGTCCTGAATATTCAGCTCCCCGTTACCCGTTAACGAACCGGCTGAAGTCCCCCCGTTGGCAAGAGTCAGGCTCCCGCCGTTTAAGTTCAGCAGCGAATCGGCGCTCCCATTGAGCGTATCCACGGTCTGGCTGTGACCATTCATATCCAGTTCAGTCTCTGCCGCCAGACGCAGTTCACGGGTATTACCCAACACGTTATCGTTATTCAACAAGAGCGTCCCGCTGCGCAGATCGGTAATACCGGTATAGTCGTTGTCTTTGTTAGAAAGCGATACGGTCTGACCTTTCTGGCTGCTGAATGCCAGGTCACCACTGCCGGTAATCTTTGCGCTGAGATCGGCGGCATTGTCGCTTTTACCGTTTGCACTCAGCACCAGGGCATCGCTGTCGGTCGCCTGCAAATCAAGCTGCGTCAGGCCATAGCCGATATACAGGCCATCATTGTTTACCCCACTCGTCAGACGATAGTCGTAAGTGCCGACGGCCGCTGTTTGTCCATTCTGCTGAATATCACGTTGGGCGCTGCTGGAGAGAATTTGCCCATTTTTATCCTGCAATTGCAGGTTGCCCGCATCCCCCAGAACTTCCGCACCTTGCGCATCAACCAGCTTAATGGCGCTGTTACCATCATCAACTTCAGTAAGCGATAACGCGGAGTCAATATCACGAGATACTGAGCGGACAACGTCACTGTCAGAAACCTGAATCACACCCTCGCCGCGCAGATCCAGCGTTTTACTAACGTTGACCGTCCCTTCTGTCATCTGTGCACCTGCTATCAGGGCACCAAAATCAACGGTTCCGCCGGAGAATCCCAAAGTGCTAATGGAGTGAGCGCCCTTACCCACTGTTACCAGGCTTCCCTGACCCGCAGTGATCCCGCCTTTCTGCAGAAACTCAGCATTCTTTTCCAGGTTAAATGTCGTGTTCTGGAACGCCAGTGAACCCTGGAACCAGTCTGTATAAGCAAACTCATCGAAGGAGAATTCGTGATTCCCCATGTTTATTTCAACAATGCCTCTACCTTCAAGATCGTTATCAAATACCCAATCTTTGTTGGCATTAATTTGCAATTTGCCATCAACATCCAGCTCTGCACGGCCGATGTTCTTATCTTCAGAAATAACCGCGACAGCACCAGAAGCAACATCAATATATCCGTAGAATGCATAGTTATTGCCGGTCAACTCCACCGTCCCACCGTCGATACTTATTGTACCGTTGCCGGAAATCTTATTGGCAAAGGTCATGCTATCGTCAGCCTTCAGGTGTAATTTCCCGCGGTTGTTGATTTCTGCTGTACCTATATTTTGAGTGATCCCTAAAGCGCCATTTTGCTCAATTTTGACTTTACCGCTAAAGGCAGAGTTATCACCGGTTAAGTAAGTCGTGCCATTGAGCGCATTGATATAGCCCAGGCCCTCGCTGCCACTGACAATATCCGCGGAAATAGTCGCGTTTTTATCCGTGTGGTTTAAGGTGATTTTCTTATCGGATGTCGAAGCCCAGACAAACTCAATTTTTTCGGCATCAATAATCCCTGCTGCTTTCGCATCACTCCCTTCCTGGGCACCTAACGCCAACTCAGAGTTGGTGCTTAAACTAATAGTCGGCGCAGAAATTTTACCACCTTCCGAAACGGCAAGTGTTGTATCGGAGTTTTGATTATAATAGCCCAGGCTAATTTGCTTCCTGGCATTAACTTCACCGCCGTTATTAACTGACAGGTACTGATCACCACCGTAACTGCTGAAAACGCCCATAAAGAAGGTTTCGGAATTTACCTGGCTACCTTCACCACTGACATTTCCCTGCGTATAAGTCAGACGACTGGTGCCCTTAACATGGATTTTGCCGCCATTGGAGACATTAAAATAGCCACGATCATGCCAGGAGCCGGAGTTTGAATCATATAAATCATCAGCATACAACTCACTACCAGCATTGGAGACGTTCAGGAAACCCGTACCCTTCAACAGTACGTCAAGCTGACCATTGATATAGACTTTCCCTCCGGTGATATCCAGCCCACCATTAGAAGCGAGAGTAAAACGAGGACGGGAAGTATCTGTTACGTTAATAACCAGATTAGCATTATCAGTCACCGTAATACGGTAATCGATGTTCTGATCGGCTTTGCCGTAATCAACGGTCTTATCCTCGTTCACGATGAAATCACCAGAGAACGCCAGAGATGAATATAAACTTATCGCGCTAATTAAAACAGCCCGGGACTTTTTTCCTTTTATTTTGCTTCCCAGTTCAGAGCAGACACTCCAACAGTTACGGGACCTGTTCCACTTTAGCCGATATATTTTATTCATCACAATCTCCAGCAATACATCCAAATAAAACCAAGATTGCATAAACAGCAACGCATAAAATGCCATCCCGGTTACTGTTCATGGCATATATAAATTCAAAAAAATCGCATAACATTGATAACCACATACCTGGGTATGCAGTTCAGAGAGTAATAATAGATTAACTTACTACCGGACACCTATTTCAAATTAACAATCTTAACTTTACCCTTACATTAGCACCCAGTCTCAAACATATGCGCATTATATGTATCTGAAAGCTCAAATCAACTCAAAACATAAACAAGGAGCAGGCATTACACCCATAATATATAACCAACGAAAGTGATAACTCTAATTAGGTATTTAAATATAAGAATTGTCTTATCAATAAATATATATGCGCATAAGACTGAATCCATTCAGCTTTCATTCATATAAAATCGTTAATTAATAGAATATAAGATTTACAAGTGACTAAGAGGAATTACAAGATATGAAGTTACAACTATATATAATATATGCATAAAATTCTACAGTGGTTCAATGATTCCCGTACCATATGCAGAGATGGCGCAGTTTTATGCACGTCCTGGAACATCACACTATTCCCTGTGTGTCGATTGTCAGACCGATGAACAGCTCAACGAACTTGTGCGTAATTGCACCGAAACCGCCTTTCCCCCGTGCGATGCGTACAGAACAGACTACGACGAGACGGCGGGCCGTATACGAACTGGAGGGCCTGCGCGTGGTGGATGCATCAATTATGATTGGCGAAAAGCACGGCTGCGTATTTTGTGGCGAATGGAATGCCGCCGAGAGCTAAAAATTCAGTCGCGACTTGATTTGATTGTAGGCTTTGCAAGGTTGAGAGTTACCGTATTGATATGGGACCGAATCCTACTATAAAAACGTGAGGTAACTCTCATGTTACTCCCTCTCAGCAATCCTCAATAATCAGGTATACCGCTTTCACCGGGCCATGAACCCCGACGACTTTGATAAGCTCAATATCCGCCGTTGAACTAGGACCGCTAATGATGTTAATGCAGGACGGCATACGTTCACCGGACTGCGCTTTCTGATGCAATTTTTCTGCGAGTTGCGCCACGCGTGGCAGGATGGTGCTTTTGCGCAGGATAAAAATTGAGGACTCAGGGAGCAAACTCAACGAGCGTCCACGCTCAGCAGCGGAAAAAAGCACCACGCCTCCCGATTCTGTTAAGCCATATTCAGCATAAACTACGCCAACTTTAGCCTGCTCTGCCTGCGAGATATTCTCGGCACCTTTCAGCGGATCCCACACGACGGCATTACATCCCTGCTGTAAACGTTCACTGATCCCCAGTTCTTCCAGTCGCCTGTCGCCACTAACCACAACCGACTGATCTCCCAGCTCTTTACACAGGCGTAATGCAGCATCCGCGGCCTGCGCCTCGCTGATCAGTTCACAACGCGTCAACATGACATCACTGGCAAACTGGATAAACGCGTCACAGCGCTGTTGCTGGTTAAGTTCAGTAAGACGCTCGTTTGCATAGTTGTTAAGCGGTGCATCTTCTGTTTGCGGTTCAAGTCGCAACGGACGCCCCAGTGCCTGAGCAATGTTTTGCAAGAATTCGCTTCGATTATCCATTCTTTTTCTCCTGTGCCTGATGTTTCTTAAACCAACTACGGAAACTCTCGCCGTCAGCTTCAGGAAGATCGCGGGCTTCCATCCAGTCGCTAATCGCACCGATCTTGAGTGGTGTTTTGCCGCCACTGATAAACCAGCTTGCCGCATGAGCGCCTGCCATCATTCCGACTTTCCACAATCCCGGATGACTATTGGCATAAGCGAACATTTTAATCGCCCGTTGCTCTGCTTTTGCGGTGATCCCTTTTTCAGCCATCACTCGACGATGGCGCAAAATCAGTTTTGACAGAGGAATACGCACCGGACACACGCTGTCACAGGCCGTGCATAAAGAGCAGGCGTAGGGTAAATCTTTAAAATCTTTATAGCCGCCAAGTAGCGGAGAAATCACCGCGCCGATTGGCCCTGGGTAAATAGATCCGTATCCGTGACCTCCAATGTGGCGATATGCCGGACAAGTATTCATGCAGGCCCCGCAGCGAATACAGCGCAGCACATCCCGAAATTCAGAGGCCAGCACTTCAGAACGCCCGTTATCAACAATAACCAGATGAAACTCTTCAGGCCCGTCCACATGCCCCGCTTCGCGCGGCCCTGTCAGCCAGGTGTTGTATCCCGTCAAACGTGCGCCAACGGCACTACGCGCCAGCATGGTGATCAATACATCAACCTCGGCAAACGTGGGGGCAATACGCTCCATCCCCATCACCGCGATGTGCGTTTTAGGTAGCGTGGTACACATTCGCGCATTGCCTTCATTGGTCACCAGGCATACCGAACCTGTTTCTGCTACCGCGAAATTACAGCCGGTTATACCGATTTCGGCACTGAGGAAATCTTCACGGATCTTTTGACGAATGAATAAGGTCATCGCTTCAGGCGTCTCCGGGCCATCATAGCCCAGACGTTCGTGTAGTACCTGGCGGATCTGGTGGCGATCTTTATGGATAGCCGGGACCACAACATGAGATGGCGGATCTTGATCCAACTGAAGAATGTATTCACCCAGATCGGTTTCAATCACCTGAATGCCAGCATCCTGCAACACATGATTGACGCCAATCTCTTCGGTCACCATCGATTTAGATTTCACCACCTTCCGGGCATTTTTGCGTTGGGCGACCTGTAAAATGTAGCGGGTAGCGTCTTCTTTGGTTTTTGCAAAATAGACGTGACCGCCGTTTTGCGACACTTTTTCGGAGAGCTGGTACAGATAAGCGTCAAGATTACTCAGAACATGATCACGTATCTGGCTGGCACGATCGCGCCACTCCTCCCAGTGACCTAATTCATCGACCATTTTTTGCCGATTTGCCCCAATACGCTGCTGCGCGTTTGCCACCGCTTTGCGCATGATCGGATCTTCAATTTGCTGACGGATGCGTGTCTTGAATTCTGTATTACTGGTTTTGATCGACATCTTTATACCCTCAGCGGCTCATCAGCACTTCAGCAATATGCATCACTTTGACTTCCTGCCCTTCCCGTTGTAATCGCCCACTTATATTCAGCAAGCAACTAATGTCGGCACCAATTAAATACTCAGGACAGACCTCCATCAGGTGTGAAACCTTTTCTTTCACCATCTCGCCGGAAATTTCGGCCATTTTGACCGAGAACGTACCGCCAAACCCGCAGCAAGTATCCTGTTCGGCAAAGGGCAACAGCTCCAGTCCGCGTACATTTTTTAGCAGCGTAAGTGGTTCATCCTTCACGCCCAACTTACGGGCCAGACTACAGGATGGATGGTATACCGCCCTCCCTTGCAAGCTGGCGCCTACATCAACGACCCCAAGTGTATTGACAATAAAAGAAGTGAGATCCTGCATACGCGCGGCGACCTTTTCTGCACGTGATGCCCATTCTGGTTCGTCAGCCAGATATGTTGGGTAACTTTTTACGGCGTAAGTGCAGGAACCGGCGGGAGAAATAATGGGATCGTCGTTATCTTCAAGTGCAGCGATCAGATTTTTCATTCCTGGGATCGCTTCTTTGATATAACCACTATTGATCGCAGGCTGACCGCAGCATCCCTGTTTCTCAGGAAAATTTACGCGACAGCCGAGTTTTTCCAGGAGCAGCACGGAGTCACGTGCCATCCTTGATTTCAGGGCATCACCGATACAGGTAACAAAGAAATTTACATTCACAACCAATACTCCATTGCTTCATTTCTATTTATGCCTGATCGCAACCACTCCTTCCGGGTTATCAGACATCAATAAAAATGGCGGCTTTTTTATTGGGTAGCAGAATACAAATTCAAACTTATTTGTATGACAAATCAATAATCCATCATTGGATACCTGGATGCAATAGCTAATTTTATTTCTTTCGGCGTCGCTCACATTTTTATAATGATCGCCACTAACAATACGGAATCATGCATTCGATATAATAACGTCATGAATCCAATCGAATTTATCTTAAACACCCATTTAGAGATACTCATTTGGTATCTGTTAAAACAGTCCACCAAATGAGTATAAATGAAATTATTAACAATAATTACACAACCATTAATAACTGTAATTTTATCTTACTGAAGCGATTCAGTTTGTATTTTTTATTTTCATAAAGAGAGCCCGCCTTCAGAAAATATATAAAAACACCTGCTATAGGTCATATTTTCAGAGTGCGGGTCAGGTAGTATTCTGATAACTCTAATTAGTTATGTATTTTTACGCCAAGACAGCCACGAACAAACTCAGGATTAAAATGTTTTACGGATTCGCCAACATACCCCAGATCAAGTGAGTTTATTTGCGCCATTTCTTTCTCTGTCAGTGAAAAATCCCAGATAGCGAAGTTCTCTTCAATACGATGCTGATGAGTCGATTTTGGAATAACAACCACTCCCCGTTGAATATTCCAGCGTAGAATTACCTGAGAAATCGATTTTTGGTGAGCATTTGCAATACCCTGAAGCAGGCTGTTTTCAAATGGTTTATGTCTTCCACCGCCTAATGGTGCCCATGCTTCAGGCTGCACGTTGTAGTATTTCATGGTTGCCAGCGCTTCTGGTTGGGCAAAATAGGGATGCAACTCAACCTGGTTGACCATTGGCTTAATTCTGACTGTTTCACAAAAATTTGCCAGAACATGAGGATAGAAATTGGAAACCCCAATCGCTTTCAGTTTGCCCTCTTCATAAGCCTCTTCCAGTGCACGCCATGCACTGAAATAATCGCGCATTGCCTGGTGCAATAAATAGAGATCAAAGTATTCAAGTCCCGATTTTTTTAATGACGCTTCAATACCTGCTTTTGCCGTATCCTGATCAACCATGTCCTGCACCCACAATTTAGAAGTAATAAATAACTCCTCGCGGGTACAGAAACCTTCCGAAATGGCTTCACGAATAGCCTCGCCGACGGCGTCTTCATTACCATATACCGCTGCAGTGTCGATTAGCCGATAACCGGTTCGGATAGCATTCAACACTGATTGTTTACACACTTCTTTATCGGTAACCTGAAAAACACCAAATCCCATCATCGGCATTTTCAGATTGTTGCTTAATACGGAAAATTCCACTAGCAGTCCCTCCATTACATATGAATCATTAGTCTACGTTAAAACATGACCGCAGATTAGTATGTGGATTTTGATATCACTTATGTAAAAATTTCATTAATAATAGGGGACTGTAATCTCTCTATTATGGGAAAAATGAAGCAGACACGATGAGATTGATGACAAGCACAAAATTGCCTGATGCGCTATGATTATCATGCCTACCAGAGAATCGCAATTTATTGAATTTGCGCTATTTTGTTGGCTGGATAAGTTCCGGTATACACAACAAGCATTTGTCAACAATCTGAGATACTGTCAGTCGCCTGGCCTCGGACCTTTCTGTTTTTGATACACTAATAGCCTTTGTCATACGAAAAATGTACGAAATGGCGAAGGGTAAATGGAGAATGTTATGATCAGGCAGAAGATTTTGCAGCAACTCCTGGAGTGGATTGAGTGCAATCTCGGTAACCCTATCTCAATCGAAGATATCGCACAGAAATCTGGCTACAGTAGACGCAATATCCAGCTCCTGTTCAGAAACTTCATGCATGTGCCGCTGGGAGAATACATTCGCAAACGAAGACTTTGCCGGGCAGCTATTCTTGTCCGACTCACAGCGAAATCTATGCTTGATATTGCACTATCTTTGCATTTTGATTCACAGCAGTCATTCAGTCGCGAATTTAAAAAGTTATTCGGATGCTCTCCCCGAGAATACCGGCTCCGTGATTATTGGGATCTGGAAAATATCTTCCCTCCATTTTTAGCACGCCAACATACAAAAACTGATTGCACATTAATTCATTTCCCTGAAACACGTATTTTTGGCAATTCATTTAAGTATGATACTGAAATATCGAATAAATCACCGGATGAAGAAGTCAAATTGCGACGTCATCATTTAGCCAAGTGTATGAAGGATTTTAAGACGGATATCTATTTCGTCTCAACGTTTAAACCATCAACAAAGTCGGTCGATTTACTCACAGTTGAAACCTTTGCTGGTACGGTATGTGAATATGCTGACATGCCGAAAGAGTGGACAACGACCCGAGGACTTTATGCCTCTTTCCGTTATGAAGGAAATTGGGAACATTACTCTGACTGGGTTCGGAACATCTATCTGATAGAGTTGCCTGCCAGGGGGTTAGCCAGAGTGAACGGCAGCGATATTGAGCGATTTTATTACAATGAAGATTTCGTAGAAAAGGATGGCAATGATGTTGTTTGCGAAATTTTTATCCCCGTTCGAGCCTGTACATAGATTTGT